>CACYVR010000037.1 GCA_902777885.1 uncultured Methanobrevibacter sp. | reverse complement strand
GGTAACCTTTCTAGAGGTCAGGGAAGAGTATTGGCCATTTTAAAAAGAAAAGATAATATTTCTACTAAAAATTTGGCAATCATTTTGGGGATTAGTATTTCTGCATTGAATTCTCTTTTAACAAAGTTGGAAAAGAATGGTTTTATTATTAAAGAGCAATCAAATGAAGATAAACGTATTTTGCTTGTTAAATTAACTGATAAAGGCCATAATTATGTTTTAAAACCTTCTATTGACTATAAGATTTTTGATTGTTTGGATGATAATCAAAAACAAGATTTTGATTCATATTTAAATTTAATCATCCGTGAAATTCTTGAAGATTTGAAAAAGGATAATCCTGAAAAATTTGATAAACTCTCTAAAAAAAGAAATCAACTTATTAGGGAGTTATTTAATGATAATTCAAGTAATTTCTGGTATTCCATGATTGAAAGCGATGAAAATGATTAACTTTTATATATGTTAATGGGATTTTTACATGGATTGAATTCATATTTCATATAAAAATGAAGAGTTTTTAAACAATTTCCTCAAATGCAATAAATAAAAATCATAGGGATTTCAATGAAGTTAACAAAAGAATATATTACATTAATTATATTTATCATTGCAACAACATTCTTAAGTACTTCTCAAACTGTTGTCACAACTGGATTAACAGAAATAATGGCAGATTTTCATGTATCTTCAACTTCCGCCCAGTGGATTTATTCGTCATTCCTACTTGTTTTGGGTGTGATGATTCCAATATCTGCATTTGTAGCTCGTCGTTTTAAAATAAGAAAAATTATAGTTTCCAGTCTTATTTTCTTCCTGATAGGATCAATAATCTCATATATTGCTCCTTCACTATATGTATTGATTCTTGGAAGGGTTATACAGGCTGTTGGAGCAGGTATTTTATTGCCAATCACTCAAATTGTAATTCTTAAAATAATTCCTAAGGAAAAATGGCAAATGTATATGGGTTTATTTGGTTTTATCATTGGTATTGCTCCAGCTTTGGCGCCTACTCTTGGAGGATTTATAATAGACTCTACCGGTTGGAGAGAGATATTTTTAATATGCTCAATTATAACATTTGTCTTGATTATAATCTCTGCTATTGGCGTTAAATTAGAATTTGAAACAAGTGATTACTCCTTGGATATTGCTTCATTAGTTTTATGTGTTCTTGCATGTGTTGGAATAATGTTTGGATTTTCAAATATGGCTGCTCATGGTTCCAGTTTAATTTATGTTATTCTGCCAATTGTTGTAGGGGTCATTTCTTTAATTGTATTTGCTAAACGTCAATTTAATATTGAGGCTCCTCTTTTGGATTTAAGAATATTTAAGAACAAATATTTCTTTTTTGGAACTATGTTTTCAGCAATATTATACTTTACAATGTGCGGATTGAATGTTATCATGCCATTGTTTGTTCAAAGTGTTGCATATCACTCTGCAACGGAATCAGGTATTGTATTGCTTCCGGCAACAATTATAATGATTATTTTTAATTTCGTTGGCGCTCTTTTAGCTCAAAAATTTGGTGTAAGAAAGATATTGATTCTCTCTTGTTTATTCACCATTGTAGGCTATTTAGTCATGATGACTTATGATATAAACTCAAGCATTAATTATATGATAATTACCCAAATATTAAGAGCTATTGGTGCTGGTTTAGGTTTAATGCCTGTTGTAACTTGGACCATCAGTGTGGTGTCAGGTAATATTGAAGATGCAACGGCCATCAACAACACAGTAAGACAGCTTATTGGAGCAATCGGTTCTGCGTTATCTGTTGTCATATTGGCACTATTTGCGGGAGGTAATCCTACCCATAATAATGTTTCAGTTTTAGCATTTGGTGAAACTTCAATAGTCATGGCAATTTTAGCTGTTTTAATGCTGGTAATTGTTATCTTATTCATACATGATGATGTTGAACCGGAGGAATTTAATTAAAATTCCTCTTTTTTATCATTTTGAAAATATTGTGATAAAAAACAATAATTTATTTATTGGAATTTAGATAAATTATTATTATCTGATTGGAGGATTTTAAATGAATAAAAGTGATTTGGAAAGAGATTATTATATGCTCAAAGGACCACTTGCAAAACAGGGTTATGATTGGTGGTGGCATTCTTTAACTGCATATAACAAGGAAACCGGTGAGGCAAAACCATTTTTCATTGAATATTTTGTATGTAACCCGGCATTAGCTGAAGATGAACCTACATTAGGCCAGGATCCTGAAAATAAAAAATTAGGGAAAAAACCATCTTATTTCATGATGAAAGTAGGAACTTGGGGTAAAGATGCCAAACAGATACATAATTTTTACTCAATGAAAGATTTCCAATGTCCAGACAATGAACTGGATATTCGTGTTGGGGACTGTTCACTGTCTGAAACCCACATGGCAGGTTCATGCACTGTAACTCCTGAAGATGCTGAAAATCATCCTGAATATATGTGTGATGCTGGCGACATGAGATGGGATTTGGATATTGATAAAAAAATCACTTTCAATGTTGGTTATGGTGCAAATGGATTATTTAGAAAATTAAACTCTTTTGAAATGTTTTGGCATGCTGAAGGAATTAAAACAGAATACAGTGGAAGCATTTGGCTCGATGGTGTTGAATATGAAGTTATTCCTGAAAAATCATATGGATATGCTGATAAAAATTGGGGAGGAGACTTTACTTCACCATGGCTTTGGATTTCATCATGTAACTTAACCAGCCTTAAAACAGGTAAAAAATTGAATAATTCTGCATTTGAAGCAGGTGGTGGAAGACCAAAAGCTTTCGGAATATCTATTCCTCGTAAACTATTAATTGGTTTTTATTATGAAGGAACAATGTATGAATACAATTTTGCAAGGTTCTGGAACAGGGTTAAAATAGATTTTGATTTTGAAGAAGGGGATGATGTCCACACTTGGCATGTAAATGCATCAAATAAAAATTCACGTATGGAACTGGTATTGTACTGTAAACGTGATGAAATGTTGCTTATTAATTATGAAGCTCCAAACGGTAAAAAACTCCATAATCGTTTATGGAATGGTGGAAACGGTTGGGGTGAAATCAAATTATATAAAAAAGACGGCACATTAATTGACCATGTAAAAATGGAAAATACTGGGTGTGAATACGGGGAGTATGATAAAGAATGATATGGTCGGATGTTCTGGCATTAATTGTTGTATATATTTATGTGGCTGTTATCTTTGTAATAGCTGAATTGGTTTTAAAAACTAAACCTGAAGTCTCACGAAAGTTTTTACATATTATGGTAGGTAATATGATTTTTGCCATGCCATTTTTTTCAGATCCCTGGGTCATGGTTTGGTTTTTAACATTGCCGATTACAATTGCTTTATTCTTCTTAACGGAATATTCACCTATTAAAATCGAGAATAGTGTAACTGAATCCGGGCATGCTTTAGGATTATTTTTCTATGCTGGTATTTGGACAGTATTGATAGCGGTATTTTCAAATTACTTATGGATTGTAGCTCTTGCTATTGTACCGATGGTATATGGTGATGGTTTTGCAGCATTAATAGGTCAGAAATTTGGTAAAGTTAAATATAAAGTGTTTGGGGGTGAAAAATCTCTTGAGGGATCACTTACAATGTTTGTCATTACAACTGTTATGAGTGTATTCGTATGGATGGTTTTCATGACTATAGGTTATCCTATGCCTCAATTTAACTTATTTGCTATTTTAGGAATATCTGCTGTTGCAACAATTTGTGAAGCTTTAAGTTACGGAGGAATTGATAATTTAACGGTTCCTGCATTGACTTCTATTTTATATTATCTAGTAACTATTACAATATAGTTACTTTCATTTCACTTTTCATTTTTTGCATTTTAGTTTTGATTATTTGTATTTCACAAACATTGATAATCATGCCTTTATATGTGGTTAACCTTACTATTATTAACGAAAAATAAAGAGGTTATTTAAAATGAATGATTTTGATAGAGCAGCTGAAAGAGTAGATAGAAAAATTAAATTTTACAGAAATTTCATATCATATGTTTTAGTCAATGCATTTTTAGCACTGATTAACTTTTTATTCACACCGCAATATTGGTGGGTTTTATTCCCTATATTTTTTTGGGGAATCGGAGTCGTTGTAGATTTCTTTAAGGCATTTGTATTTGTAGATGCTTTTGGTAAAGATTATAGGGAAAGAAAAATAGCTGAAGAAATGGAGAAATTGAAACTATGAAGGTAGATTTGTTTTTTTCAAGAGATATATCCGAGCCCCATGCCGAAATTCACACTAATGAATTAACGGATAACATTCACCAGGCAATTGCCCTTTTGGAAGATGATTCTAAAATGGACATGCTTGCAGTTAAGAAAGGCAAGGATATTTCTTTTTTAGATTTTGATGAAATATTCATGATTAGAGTTGAAGACAAACAAGTTATTGTGTATACTCAGGAAGATAAATATTCCATAAAAAAAGCATTGTATCAGGTTGAGGAGTCTTTAAACCCTTCTTTTGTTCGTATTTCAAAAACTACAATTGTTAATATTAAAAAAATTGATCGTGTAGCTCCTTCACTTAGGGGAATGATGTTTATAATGTTGAAAAATGGATTGAAGGACAATATTTCAAGAAAATATTTGCCTGAGTTTAAAAAAGCTTTAGATTTGTAAGGTGATAATATGAAGATTGCAGATATAATAAAACGCCTGGCATTAGGTGCATTTGTGGGATGTTTTATTGTTTCACTCATTGAAGTGTTGATTGCCCTTCAAAGTGGGCCCCAAGTTGTTAGTTTTTCAGGATATGATGTAATCAATGCATTTTTTGGATCAATTGTTATTGGTTGGGCATTTTCATTGAGTGGCTTTGTCTATGATAATGATTGGCCATTGCCTTTTCAGGTGATTTTTCAAATGGCAATAGGTTTAACTGTATTGTTTGCTGTTGCAATATATCTAACTTGGATGCCGTTAAATTTGGGTATTAGTATCATTTTGGAATGGATTTTAATTTCAGTTATTTTTGCTGTGATATTTTGGCTTGGTTTTTATATCTATTATTATTTGGAGGCAAAAGATATAAATCAAAAATTAGAATAAAAGAGAAATTAATAGGGTTCAACCCTATTTCTCTTTAATATATACAATTGGGTGAGTAATATGAATTGTAAATTCATATGTGATTAATAACAATAGTTAATATTCACAATTAAAACTATTGTTATATTTATTATTTAAATATTTTGTTCAAATCCACATTCACCGCATTTTTTTGTTTGAAAGTGAATAACTCCACCACATTGCGGACACATCCATTTCTCTTTATCTTGGACCATAATTTTACCAATACCCGTATGTTTAATTCTTTTTGCACTTTCTAACGTGTTTAGGCCATACCTTTTAACGTATTTTTTGGAATGTTTTTTCATTAATGGGCATGGAAACTCGCTGCATCTGCTGCAATAGCTAAATTTTTTGGAATCAAAACAGGTTTTAATCTTGCATTTCAAACTGGCTTTATTTTTACCATCATCTCCGATTAAACAACCAGCACAGGGGTTCTGAAATCTTTCACAGCTAATACAATTCACTCCGCATGGAGCAAGTAATTTTGAATCAATATTGTCTGGCATTTTCATAATTCTCTCACGAAAACATTATATTGATTTAAAGATAAATATTTTTGTATATAACAAATTGATTCATATGACATTAATAATCCATCCTGAAGTAAAAAAGCTAAAAGAACAGTTATCACTGTTAATTTTTGAATATGATAATTTGACTAACCATATTTGTCCGGATATTGAAATGAGATATGTTCTGGAGTTTGGAATATATGAATATAGGTTATATGAACTTGAACTTGAAATTGATAAGCTGAAACGTAAAATCCAACTGATACAAATTGAAATCAACCACGGCAATGAAATTGATTTGGAAAAAATAAATCAGAAATTGGATGAAGAATTTGAAGAATATGAAAAACAGATTCAGGCACAGATTGATGAAATAAACTTTTTGAAAGAAAATGGTGCGGAAAAGTTATCCCCTGAAGATTCAAAAAAACTTAAAAAGCTATATCGCATGCTCATTAAAAAGTTGCATCCGGACTTGCATCCCAATCAGACTTTTTTTGAATTAAATTTATTTTATAGGGCTGTAACTTGTTTTGAAAATGGGGATTTGAAAGGATTGGAATCCGTGGCCAAATTGCTTCCTGATGAGGATGCAGATGAAGTTTCAGAAATTGAAAAGCTTAAAGAGTTAGTCAGGGAATTTGAAGAAAGAATATTTAAACTCAAGGATGATTATCCATATAACAAAAAGGATTTGCTTGAAGATAGTGATGCTTGTAATGAGTATATTTCCATGCTTTTAGAGCTAATTGACGATAGAAAAGAAGATGTAAAAAATCTTGAAAATAGAATTAACAAGCTGATTGAAAATGTCTAATATTCAAAAACCGGATTCAGATATCACATCTATTATAGGATATATTCAAAAAGGAAGTAATATTAAACCTTTTTTGAAGGATATTTTTTTAATTGAATTGAATGTTGCAGGGCTAGATTATATTGATAATATTGATGAGATATTTTCAAAAATTGAAGCCGGAGACAGATTGGATCTATTTCGTGAAGCAACAAATGAATATGACAAACATGCTATTTTAGTCAAGTACCATGGTGAAAAAATAGGTTATGTGCCTAGAAAAGATAATTATGTTTTATCTAAATTGATGGATGGTGGAAAACACCTGTATGGTGTTGTTGACAGCTTTGGTGTTGATGAGGTATACGAAAATTATAAATTTAAATTCATAAATTTCAAAATCTTTCTAAATGACTATTAAAAACATTAACTTTATATGTAGTTAAAACAAATATTTTATTACTGTTAAAATTTTAGCAGTTTGCTTTTTTTGGGATAAGTTCCCATGGATGTGGCTTTTATAGCTGAACAAAAAAAGGTGAAATTTATGTATAAATATATTAGAGATGCTTGGAAAAATCCAGATGAGTCTTACGTACGTGAACTCATGTGGCAA
>CACYVR010000036.1 GCA_902777885.1 uncultured Methanobrevibacter sp. | reverse complement strand
CCTATTATCAGTGTTTCAGCATTTGAAATATAGTTTACGGCAAAGTTTAAAGTCGCATTGTTTAGGGGCTCTTCGTATAAGACAACATCTGGCTTTATTATTCCACCGCATTCGCATCTGGGAATTCCCTCAGAATTTAAGATATGGTCAACATCGTAGCTCTTGTTGCATATCTGACAATAATTCCTGTGAACGCTTCCATGAAGCTCCAGAACATTTTTGGATCCTGCCTTTTGATGAAGTCCGTCAATATTTTGGGTTATGACGGCTTTAAGTTTACCTTCTTTTTCAAGTTCGGCCAGTTTATAATGTGCAGGATTGGGTTTGGCATCCTTAAAAATGAGATTTTCTTTGTAAAACTCGAAGAATTCTTCAGTGTGTTCAAAATAATATGTGTGTGATACTAATTCTTCGGGAGTTTTTGAATAAATTCCATCGGCACTTCTAAAGTCAGGGATTCCGCTTTCCGTTGACACTCCTGCTCCTCCAAAAAATACGATATTGTCTGAAGAGTCTATTATTTCCTGTAGTTTGTTTATTTTTGTCATTGTTATAATCTTTTTAAATGACTCATATATACTTTTGGTCATGAAAAGTTTGACTTTCAGATATGCTTTTTGATATAACTTCAAAAAATCCAAAGTTGAGGGTTAAAATGGGTATTTTCACATCAAGATTAAATACATTACTTTACATAATTATTCATATTGTTATAATGATGTGATAACATGAAAAATGATTCTGAAGATAATTATTCTAATCTTGATTGGATGATTCATTGGTCATTAACCGGACACCATCCTAGAAACGCCCAAATACAGCTTATAAACAAGATAAATTTTGCAATTAAAAACGGATATAAAAACATTATTCTCGAAGCAGGTACGGGAACCGGTAAATCTGCAATTGCAACGACTCTTGCAAATATGTATGAGGATTCTTATATTTTAACCATGACAAAACAGCTCCAGGAACAATATTTGGACGATTTTGGAGACATGCTGGTTGAAATTAAAGGCAAAGGTAATTATGAATGTAATTATAAGGGAAAGTGTGACTTTTGCATTAAGGCAGAATATAATCTGGCCAGATGCGGCGACTGTAATTACCTGATTGCTTTTAGGGAGGCTAAAAAGTCAAAAAACGTTATCACAAATTACGATTTCATGTATAGGGTAGGTGTAGACAATCAGATGCTTGATCCAAGACAGCTATTGATTCTGGATGAGGCCCATAATCTTGAACGGAAAATGCTGATGCTTTCTTCACACGCTCTTGAACGGGAATACATTTCAACAAAATTCGGTATTGACATTTTTGAAGCGGTAATGAAAAAGGAAGTCTCATATTCCCATATAAAAAAGGAATCCCAGTACTGGATTGATGTTTGCGAAAATCTAATGAAGGTGTGCAGAGAACATATTGAAAAAATTGAAGGGACGGGCAAAGATGTTCAGGTTACTTTGGATGAGTTTGAAAACGACCCTTCCAAATATTCAAATGTGGATTATGTTGAAAAGCAAATCCTGGAAAGTGATTTAAAAGGATTTAACTATATCAGGTTGGGTTTGGAAAGTGGGGATCTGATTATTGATGTTCCTGAGTTTAAATCAATTAAAAATAATAAAATGGATATTTCTGCTGAATTCAAGCCCTATTCCGTATCTGATGCAACCCAGAACTTATTGGAGTTCGGAAACACCAGAATATTTCTAACGGGCACTTTGGGAAGCATGGAAAAATTCTGCCAATGGAACAATATAAATCCGGAAAATACCTATTATATTTATGAAAAGAGTCCTTTTGACGTATCAAACAGGCCAATCTATATGGATTTTGTTGCAAACATGAGCGGTCATACCAAAGGAGTTCCGAACTGGAAAAACAAAAAGGCAATATCAAAAATTAAGGAACTGATGGACAGATATCCTAATCAGAAGGGTGTTATTCACACGTCCAGCAATGAACAGGCTTTCTGGATAATGGATAATTTGAGGGAGTATAATTTGTTGTTTGTTGGTGGAGAATCCAGAAACCAGGTTTTAAAGGAATTCAATGAAAGCAAAGAGGCCGCCATTATCATCGGTGCATCCATTAAGGACGGCGTTGACTTGAAGGGAGATTTGTGCCGTTTTCAAATAATATTTAAGGTACCTTATCCTCAGCTGAATGAACAGGTAAAATATCGTAAATCTTTAGATCCCTCATGGTACTTCTATCAGGCAGTAATGGCAATAATGCAGGCCTATGGTCGGGGTATACGTGATAATGATGATTACTGTGATATGTATATAATAGACTCTAATTTTAAGAATTTGTTCGAGTTTAACAGGTCTTTCTTCAATGAATATTTCACTGAAGCATTAAAAAAAGATTTAAGATAGCTTAAAAGCTATCTGTTTAATTTTTGGAAGTTTGCAGCTTGCAAACCGTGGTATTTAATCATACCTTCAACTTCTCTCTGGTCAGTATCTTTATCTTCAAAGGTAATTTGTTCGATACTGTGTAAGCTGAAAGGTGATTTCCTAGTTAATGGCTGAATTGAGCCTTTAAAGAGTTTCATTGTAACTTCACCACTGACTCTTTGTTGCATGTTATCAATAGCTTGGTCTAAATCTTCTCTTAAAGGTTCTTGCCATAATGCTCTGTATACTAAGTCAGCATAAAGTGTAGACATGTATTCTGCAAATCTTAATTCGTCAGTAGTTAAAACAAGTTCTTCCAATGCTTGGTGAGCTGCAATCAATAATTTTGCTCCAGGAACTTCGTAGTTTTCCCTACTTTTAAGACCAATCATTCTGTTTTCAATTGTGTCTACTCTTCCAATACCATTATTCCCTGCAATTTCATTAGCTTTTTCGATTAATTTGATTAATGGCATCATTTCACCGTCAATGGCTACAGGAATACCTTCTTCAAATTCAATTGTGACTTTTTGAGGTTCATCATTTGCTTCTTCGCAGGATTTTGTCCATTCGTAAATGTCTTCAGGAGGTTCGTTTGCAGGGTCTTCTAAGTTTCCTCCTTCAATGGATCTTCCCCAAATATTTTCATCAATACTGTAAATTTTTTCATAATTTAATTTGATACCTTTTTCTTCTGCATATGCCTGTTCTTCAGTTCTGGTTAAGTTTAACTCTCTGATAGGTGCAATAATGTCCAAGTCAGACATTGCAAGAATTACAGCTTCAAATCTGAACTGATCATTTCCTTTTCCGGTACAGCCGTGTGCAATTGCGGTTGCTCCTTCTTTTTCAGCAACTTCAATGATTTTTTGAGCTATTAATGGTCTTGCAAGTGCAGTACTTAACGGATATCCTTCATATTCGGCATTTGATTTAATGCCTCTTGAAATATATTCGTTTGCAAATTCTTCTTTAGCATCAATTGTGTAGTGTTTTCCAGGGCAAATTTTAGCAGCCATGTCTTCTGCTTTTTTTATTTCTTCATCTCCTTGTCCTACATCTACACAAGCAGTTATTACTTCTACATCATATTTTTCTTCTAATAATTTAACACATACAGAGGTATCTAATCCACCACTGAATGCTAAGACTACTTTGTCCACATAATCACCATATTAAAAATTTTTATAAAAATGAATATCAATTGTTAATTTGTTTTTAATAGTATATAATTTTTATATGCATATTTTCTAAAAAAAGTTTTGACAGAAGAGTACTCTTAATCGGGGTTATAATTGAGGTTGAAAAGTTATATGGGCTTTGAAAAATTAAACACCCAATTAAGAGTAGAGTTTGAAAGTGTTTCGCAAGTTCACTTTTCGCTCTCTATAAATTAATATTGTCTTTATCATATATAAAGTTTAGGTATACCTAAATTTTTACTCTCAAATCATGTTCATCAACAAAGTCAATCAGACGTTCATAGGTTTCGTTTGATTTTAATGTGCTGCTGTTTCCAATAATTATCAGTTTCCTTTTGGCACGAGTAATTGCAACATTCAACCTTCTTAAATCTTTTAAAAATCCAATTTGACCATATTCATTGCTTCTAACTGTTGATATTATTATGATTTCCTTTTCACGGCCCTGAAAACCGTCGACCGTTTTGACTTCAATATCTGTCCTTTCGGATATTAACTTCACCTGATCGGCATAAGGGCTGATGATTCCAATGTCCTTTTCATCCACGCCTGCTTTTATATGGTCATTTGCAGCTTTAAGTGCAATTCTTGCTTCTATGTGATTGACAATAGATTTTGAATCTTTCAAATGCTTTTCGTGGTTCTTTTCCAAATCGCATGTGTCAATAAACAGTATGGCATTATCGTCCTCAACATTGGAAATGTCCTTTAAAGTAATGTTGTTGACGCTTGAATCACTTTTTAAGTTATTGTTGTAAAATTCCGAATTTGGAAACTCCATCAACATTTTGTTCATACGATACTGGACATTCAGCAGCTGTGATTTGTGCGGGTATTTTTCTATCAACGATTCAAATAATGTGTCTTCTAAATCATGAGCCCGATTGCTGATGATTGTTGGCGGAAGCTGCTTGTGGTCTCCTGCTAAAATAAACCTTCTTGCTTTAGCTATTGGGATTAAAACGCTTGGAATAGTTGCCTGTGAAGCTTCATCAACAATGACGACATCAAATTTCGTGTCTGAAATGCTGTCCAGCGCTGCAGATGAGTTGGTTGATAGAATAACGTCGCTTGTTTCTACAATGTCTTTAATCATCTTATTTTCTATTCTTTTAATTTCATCATGCATCTCGTCTATTTCCAGATTGTAATCAAGCCAATTTGCCATTGATTTCATTTTCTCAGCACTTATTCCACGTCCGCCTTTTCCTTTGGAAGCATTATACAATATTTCATGGTCTGAAAAGCCACGCCTGTATTGTGGGGTTGGCTTTGTAAAGCTGCTTCTTTTTTCGATTAGCTTATCGATTTTTTTATGGATTCTTTTTATTTTACTGTTCAGGGAATGATTCTCAACTTTATATGCCAAAGTGTATGTGATGTTATCTTTGGATACTCTTTGCGGATGACCTAAACGTGTAATATTTAATTTTTTGTTTAAAACCAGTCTTTCAACGATATTGTCAACGGCAGCATTGCTTTCGGCTGTTGATAGAACTTTTCTGTTCTGTCTTACTTCCTGGGATATCAGCTCAACCAGGGTTCTTGTTTTGCCGGTTCCAAAAGGACCATGTATCAAAAAGAAATTCTGGGTGGTTAAACTGTTTTTGACTGCCTTTTTTTGGGATTTATTCAGTGACTGGTCAATATAGTCGATATAAATATTATCTCTATTTGGCTGTGGATCCCTTTTGTTTAGGGAGTATTCTAAAGCATTTTTACCTCTTAAGCTCAAATGTCTTAAATTATCTTCCATTCTTCTGAAAGTAATGTCATTTGCATATAAATCAAGTCTTACTTTCTTTTTAAGTGCCCACTTGGGAACCCTGTTGTCAAATGCTACCTTTATGAATCTGGCACCTTTTTCGGTAACGGTTCCCGTCAAATCACTTCTTAACGGATTTCCGGTACTTACTAAAATCATGTCTCCTACGCTGATTTCTGTGTCGATAATTTCAGACCTTCCAAACTGAACAATATTCAGGCCAAGTTCTTTTCCTAAATATTTTCCTTTGACTTTATTGATTGCTCTTCCCAGTTCTTCTCTTTTTTGCCCGGACATATTTTCTATTTCAGATACCATCAATTCTATTTCGGCTTCCCGTTCATAATTGATTAATTTTATAAGTTTTTTAATATACTTTTTCAATGTTATCACGTGAGTAAAAATATTAAATAACAGTTTGATTTAATTAATAAATATGGATTTCGATAGGGTAGATGATTTTGAAAATGTAGAAATGACTTATGTTTCCTTTCTATCAAGGGGCTACATTTCAAAAAACAAACATATTTTTGACAGGATTAAATTAACATCATTTACTAAATTCATTTTAAAATCTTGCATTTATGGAACTCCAGTTTTTAAAATGGGAAATTCAGGAAAGAAATTATTGGTCTTATCTGGAATTCATGGAAATGAACTGCCTCCTCAATTGGCTAATCTGGAATTAATGAATGAGTTATATGGTAAGAAATTAAACAATACTGTTTATTTCATTCCTTTTGCTTCCCCCAAATCAACAATGAACAATGAACGTTCATTTAATGATGTTGATTTGAATAGATCAGCACATATCACCAATTCTTTAAGCAATAAAATTATCCAGTTAATTGAGGAATTAAAAATAGATTTTGTAGGGGACTTTCATTCAACTGCATATAACAGCAACCCCGGTTTTGAGGCAGTATTTTCCTCTAAAAATCCCACTCCTGAAAGCTTTTTAATGGCAAATTATGTTTCAGACAGCGTTGGAAGTGAAATTATAACCTATGATATTGCAGGCTCACTATACAGGGGCGCCGTTGAAGATGTTTGTAATCTAAGAGGAACTCCGGCCATTACCTGTGAAGTTTTATCTCCATTCGCATCTATTGGAAAAGGCAGCTTTGAAAGATCATTGAAGCAAATGAAAAGTTTTTTAACCTATTTCGGATTTTAATACTCTTCAAATGCTACCGCTAATTACTTATTATATATTATAGTATATTAATAAAGTAAGGTGATAATATTGTCTTCTTATAAGGGCCATACTCTATTTGCATTAATTCTGGCATTATTATTTTCATTTAACCCCTTAATAATTGCTTTAGCCATAATCGGTGCAAACATTCCTGACTTTGACCATAAGGTCAGAAAGGAGCATGTCTATAAGTTGATAATTTTGGGATTATTGGTGTTTATATCATTATATATCCTAAATTTACCTTATTATATTGGTTTAATTATTGTATTTTTGGGTGTAGCCTTTTATTTTTCAGAACACCGAAGTTTTACACATTCTATCCCAGGAATTATAATATTGGCTTGTGCAAATGCATTAATCTTAATATGGGCATGGCAATTAATTGTCAATGTAACTGTTCTTCCAAACAGCTACCTGCTTTCAATTCTGATTGCTCTTTTAAGTTTTTTATTCTTAAATAAGAGGTTACTGCCTATTTTTATCCCATTATTTTTTATTTC
>CACYVR010000035.1 GCA_902777885.1 uncultured Methanobrevibacter sp. | reverse complement strand
AATTGCACAAACAACAAAAAAATCAAAAATAGCTAAAAAAGTAATCAATAAAATGCTTTTTGAAAAAGATGAAATCGTAGTTATTCCCAATACAATAAATGTTAATAAAAAAATTGAGGCTGAAAAGTCCGAATTCTTACCAACCGATGTGATTAAAGATGTTATTAAACGTTGCGATGATATTGTAATAATGAACAGCTGCCTATGCAGAACATCTTCTGACTGCAAAGACTATCCTCAGGATATCGGCTGCATATTCCTCGGACCAACAAGCAGGAAAATATCTGAAAACATTGGTCATAAAGCTACAGTTGAAGAAGCTCTAGATCATGTGGATAAAGCAGATGCTGCAGGATTGTGTCATATCATAGGTAGAAATAAAATTGATACAGTTTGGATGAATGTAAGGCCAGGTGAAGGTTTGCTTACAATATGTCATTGCTGTCCATGCTGTTGTCTGTGGAAAGTATATCCTAATTTACATTCAGACATTACAGACAAATTAGAAAGATTGGAAGGAGTTAGTGTAAAATATGATTCTGACAAGTGTAAAAGCTGCATGAAGTGTTTAAAAGAAGTCTGCATGTACAAGGCAATAAGTGAAAAAGATAAAAAAATAAGCATTGATTCAGATATCTGCAAAGGCTGTGGACTCTGTGTAAACTCCTGCAAATTCGGAGCCCTTACAATTGATTATGATGATGAAACCATTGACAATGTCGTTAATAGAATGGAAAATTTAATAGAATATGAATAATTATTACTGTGTGATAAAATGGCAATCTTAAGTGATAAAACTATAAAAGAATATCTGGAAGATGGAAAAATTGTTATTGACCCTATTCTAGATGAAAAACAAATTCAACCATCTTCTGTTGATATGAGGTTAGGAGATGAGTTTAAAGTATTTAAAGTAATTAGAAAAGCTTATATCGATCCAAAGGATGAAGAAGATGTTTCATCATATATGGAATCAAGTACTGTTAAGGAAGGAGAAGCATTTATAATACATCCAAACGAATTCGCATTAGCTACAACATTGGAATACGTTAAACTTCCTGATGACATTGTAGCTCGTGTTGAAGGTCGTTCCAGTATGGGAAGGCTCGGTGTTACAATGCATGTGACTGCAGGTTTTATTGATCCTGGATTTGAAGGTAGGATTACACTTGAAATATCAAATATAGGAGCAATGCCTGTTGCCCTATATCCTGGTCAACGAGTATGTCAGATTGTTTTTGAAACAATGACAACCCCTTCTGAATTACCTTATGGACATCCGACTAGAAATAGTAAATATATGGGACAGATAAGTCCTGAAAGCAGTAGAGTTAAGCAAGATTATGAATTAAAAAAATAAATGGAAGTTAATATTTATGAATCATGAAAAAATGACTAATATAAGTGCAAAAAGAGGGTTTTTATGGCCTTCTTTTGAAATATATTCTGGAGTATCTGGATTTACAGATTACGGACCTTTAGGAGCAAGTTTAAAAAACAACATAATGCAAAAATGGAGAAAACAGTATGTCTCAGGCGAAGGATTCTACGAAATAGAAGGTCCGACAGTAATGCCTAAAGAAGTCCTGAAAGCATCAGGCCATGTTGATAATTTTACAGATCCTATGACAAAATGTGAAAGCTGTGGAGAAGTTTACAGAGCAGACCACATCATTGAAGAAGCTATCGGACAAGATGTTGAAAGTCTTGAAAACAGTGAAATGGATGAGATTGTTAAAGAGAATAATATCAAATGTCCTGAATGTGGTGGAGATTTAGCCAGCATCTGGGATTACAATTTAATGTTTAAAACGCAAATTGGTGCTAAAGGAAATAAAGTAGGTTACATGAGACCTGAAACCGCACAAGGAATATTCATCTTATTCAAACGTCTTGAAAGATTCTTTAGAGGAAAACTTCCATTCGGTGCTGTTCAATTAGGAAAAGCTTACAGAAATGAGATTTCTCCAAGACAAGGAGTTATAAGGCTTAGGGAATTTACACAAGCGGAAGCAGAAATATTCCTAGATCCGGAAGATAAAACAACACCAAAATTTTCAGAAATTGAAAATGAAATATTAAGATTACACTCTCAAGAAGTTCAGGAAAACGATTTGGAACCTTTAGAAATTACTGCTAGAGAAGCATTGGATAAGGGCATTGTTGCAAATGAAATGTTAATTTATCAACTGTATTTAGCACGTAAATTCTTAAATGAAATCGGAATTCCTTCAGATGTTTTAAGATTCCGCCAACACTTAGCTGGAGAAATGGCACATTATGCACTGGACTGTTGGGATGTTGAAGTGAAAACCGACAAATATGGGTGGGTTGAAATTATTGGAATTGCTGACAGAGGAGATTATGATTTATCTTCACATTCAGAATTCAGTAATGATGAATTATATGTCTTTAAAGAATATGATGAACCTAAAAAAGTTAAAAAGACTGTTGTAAAACCTAATTTATCAAAATTTGGACCAGTATTTAAAGGAGATTCACCAAAAGTGAAACAGGCCATTGAAGAAGCAGACCCTCAGGAAATCATTTCAGCATTGAAAAGCGAAGACAAATATGTTGTAGAACTGGATGATACCTACGAGGTATCAAAAGACCTGCTCATTATAGAAGAAGTTGAAGAAGACGTTACTGGTGAAAAAATCATTCCACACGTAATTGAACCTTCTTTCGGTATTGACCGTATTCTCTATTCCGTCTTATTACATTCATTTGAAGAAACTGAAGGTAAGGACTATTTCAAGTTTGCAAAATCTGTGGCTCCTGTTCAAGTGGGAGTATATCCCCTTGTCAAAAAAGACGGACTTCCAGAAATAGCTACAGAAATAAAGAATTCATTAAGAGAATCCGGATTTACCGTTGAATATGATGAAGGAAATACTATTGGTAAAAGATATGCTCGAGCAGATGAAATTGGTATCCCTCTTGCCGTGACTGTAGATTACGAATCAAAAGATGACAATATGGTTACCGTAAGAGATAGAGACACTGAATCTCAAGAGAGAATACCAATCAGTGAATTGAAAGAATATCTGGAAAATTATTATAAATGAGTATTACTCATTTACATATTTTCTCTTTTGAAGTTATTAAATAACTCATTAGCCCATTCTATACATTCATCATTCGTTGATGTCAACAGACGATTTTGATCGTAAACACCATCATCCTTGAAAAATCCCAACATCATTTTTTTATCACTGCAAACTAATAACAGACAGTCATTTTCATCCAAATCCAAAAAATCAATTTTTACATTGCTTTTTGATGCCTTAATGTTTTTAAGTAAAAATTCCTTAATGTCTGAGGGAGAAATCAGATGAATTTCCTTGTTTTTTGAGGCCAATTTGTTTATACTCTCATTGAAGTTATTATATGAAAATGGCAATATGGCATTTAAGTAATTGGCCTTATTTATTGTTTTTTCAATGAGATCATAGGTTTTATATACATTCAATCCATCAGATTCAACCAGATTAACATCATCCAGATGATGGAAATTATAAATGGAATCCAAAGGCAATGCCTGAACAATATGATCTTGTGAAATAGGAGCTATTCTCTCTAATAATATCATTAATTCACCCAACCTTAACATGTTAGCCATGTATATCCTCATTGCGTTCGATAAGAAATAGCAACTGTTCTCTCGATAGATATATCCCCTCAACTCCAACATGTGCATTGTATTAGATATGGCACTGTAATTGATTTTGGTTTCATAATAAACCTCTTTCATATTCATAGGACATTCGTATAAAGTTTTAAGTATCGCTAATCTAATCATAGACTTAGGCAAGAATTTTATATCGTTTGAAACTGAGTCATAGTTTTCTACTGTATTTGAAATTTTCTTCATAAATATCACCACCAGTAATACTAATTGTATTTTTTATAATAATTTCAATATAAACTCTAAGGAAGTGCGACTAGTCGCACTTTCGCACTTGCAAAAAGTATTTAAATGATGTGTTATGTTAAGATAATTTTTTAATTCAAGAGCAATAAAATAAAAGAACAAGAAAAGAATTATCAAAGTGATAAAAATGATAGACACACATATACATGCAGATGCAAGAAGTGGTGAAGATTTCAATGAGATGTATTTATCTGGAATAGATGCTGCAGTAACCTGTGCATTTTACCCATACAAGATAGATAATGATACCGTTCTTTTAAATCATTTGATGAGAATTTTGAACTATGATACCAAAAGAGCAAATGAACATGGACTCGAACTAAAAGTCGCATTAGGAATTCATCCCACCAATACAACAGTCGATGGTGAAATAATCTATGAGCAATTATATAAATGGATTGAAAATGAAGATATCATAGCAATTGGTGAAATCGGGCTTGAAGATTTAACTGAAGATGAATATAGAATTTTTAAAAAGCAGCTGGATATTGCTGAAGAAACAAAAAGCAACGTTATTATTCACACACCCAGAAAGAACAAGTCAGAAGTCCTTGACGAAATACTTGACATTTTGCCTCAACACATTTCTCCAGAATATGTTGTAATTGATCATATCAACCAAAATGTTGTTGATAAAGTAATTTCAACTGATTACACACTAGGCCTTACCGTCCAACCTCAAAAAATGGACAAATCAGAAGCCATAAATATTTTGAATGAATATGGATTTGATAAGTTTTTATTAAACAGCGACATCAGCAATAAAGCATCAGATCCTTTGTCCGTTCCCAAAACCATACGTGAATTAACAAGACAGGATTTTGATAAAAAGGAAATTGACAAAATAGCTTTTAAAAATGCTGAAAAATTTTTCAATTTATAAAAAGAGATAATAAATTGGTGTTTAATGCCCTTTTAAACACCAATACCTTTTTTCGGAAAATTTTGGCAGATAAATTTTCCAACAGTTGAATTAGAAAATTGTGAGAAAACTAATTCAAACAAATTTAATTTTGGAGATTTTCATTATCGACTAATAATGTTTGAAGCAATGTGTTTTTTTAGGTTCACCTAAACTTACATCGCTAATTATAATGTAGTAAGAAGTAGTATATAAATGTTTCTATTTTTTTAGGTATGCCTAAAAATTGTGAAAAAATAAGATGAATAATGCAAAATGCATTATTAAAATTTAAACTTTTTTAACTAATTTAACTTTCTTAGGAGAAAGAACAATTAAATTCTTTTCACTAGTACGAGAAAGCAATAATGCTTGAGCACCATAATGATTTCTCATCTGTCTAATCTTATCTCCAGCAAGTTTAAAATTAGCAGGACTTTCATTTTCAAGAAAAGACAAATCCAAAATTACAGGATTTTTCTCTTCAATAACCTGATCAACAACATAATTGACATCGTCAATAGTTCTTGGCCTCATCAAAACAATTTCATAAAATGATTGTTCTGGAATAATAGGCTCCACATCATCAAAATCTGGTCTAGGACGTGCACTCCCATAATTAGGATTTTGTCTTGGACTGCGAGGGCTAGAATAACCTCTATTTGAACTATTATTCCTTGATTGATATCTAGGATCTTCATCGAGTTCAAAACCTAAACTTTTTTTAATCATATCCAATACTGTCATTTAAATTACTCCTCTAAATAATCAAGAATAGCATCTAATAATTTTGAAGCTCCATTATTATAAACATCTTCAACAGGTAAATCAAATTTAGATTCGAAGAATTCAATATCCATATCTAATTCAGCATTCTTTAAGTTAATGGATAGGCCAACAACTTTGGTTGGTTCGAGAGATTCAATAGCTTTGATTTCTTCTTCAATTCCTCTAGGTTCCCTGTATGGATGATTAGGCCTATGTCCAACAATAACAGCATCTGGAGCAGCACCGATTAAAATAGCTGCAGATAAACCTCTTGGATGAGGATTTCCTTTTTCTGTTAAACTGGATTGACCTTCAATAAAAATAATATCTGGATTTTTTTGCTCTTCAACATATTTAATAGCAGATAAAATAGCTGCAGGAACATCCATTGCAGATAAACTGCCCGCTCTAAAATTAAAATCAGTTGGTTCTTCAAGTCCCATTTCATCAGTAGATATGATTGCCGGCGTTAAGCCACGTTCCATGGCAGCAATACCTAATTTTTTAGAAGTAGTTCTTTTACCACATTCCTGAGAAGTTCCTCCTACAAATATGACCGGTGCTTTTGGAGTATAGGAAATTTTAGGTAATATTTCACAGGATTTTTCAGGAGCAACACCAGCAAATGTCTCAACCACATCCAATCTAGGACTGATTTCTTTAATAACAACATTTTTTGATTCAGCAAATTTAGCCAATGACGGGTTATCCTCTATAGACAATGACCTAAATGAGGTAATAACATTTAATCCTGCATCAATAGCCTGAACAGCATATTTAAGAGCTGTTCCCTCTGCACCAATCGGCAACATTATAACAAGGGATTTTGCATCGGTATCCATCAAGCATTTTTCTAAGCTATCTGAAATGATACATCCACAAAACTGTTTACCTTGTTTTCTTTCATCATCATCAATGAATCCGACTGCTTCAACACCTTCAAGATTGGAGAACTTTTCTCCACCGCCTCCACAACCAACAACAATGAAGGGGTTCAAATCTTGAAATTCTTTAACTGAATTTACTGAATACAAAACTAATCTCTCCTAATAACTTATAAATATCTCATAATATTAAAAATAATCTTGAAAATTTTTTAAAAAAAATTATTTCAAAAAAATTATATATTATTTATAACTTTTATATTTTCTTATATTAAAATATATCTTTTAAATAGAAAAATATTATTTAATAGGACTCACATAAATTATACAAAAAGACAACTAGGAGTGGCAAACATGAGAAAACCTTATGTTATACTAATTGGAAGTGCATCAGGGATTGGAAAATCAACAATTGCTTCTAAATTGGCTAAAGAATTAAATATAAAACATTTAATCGAAAGTGATTTTATTAGAGCGGTTGTACGGGGAATTATAGGAAAAGAATATGCTCCGGCATTCAGCAGGCTTTGATGAACATGCCTCTTATGTAATTCCCGGCCTTGAAAAAATAATTCAACGGGCAATAACTGATTTTGATGATATAATCATTGAAGGGGTCCATTTGGTTCCAGGATTAATAGACATTGAACAGTTTAAGGACTATGCGGAAATATATTTCTTTGTTTTAAGTTCAGACGAAGAATCTCACAAAGAACGCTTTGTAAAAAGAGCAATACAAATACATAGGGGCGGAAAACAACTTGATTTCTTTACTGAAAACAGAATTATCCATAATCACCTATTACATGAAGCAGAAAAGTATAATGTTTCAATAATCAAAACAGAAACTATCGATAAAAGTATAGAGCAAATTTTAACAATAATCAACAAATCCTGTGCCAATATCAAACTAAGAGTTGAAAGAGGTTGTTGACACCATCATAAACCAGAACAACGGAAGCATAGAAAAAATTATCTATAGTCTTAAAGGATTTAAAGATCCTCTTGTCAGAGAGGTTAATGTTTCAGATTATGATTCCGCCAAACGCTTTATTGACAATATCGATAAAAATGAGAAAGTCAAAGAGGATTTAATAAATCTATATAATATTTCAAAGTACAGGGAAATGTTAATCTGTGCTTCCAACAATGAAACACTTGAAAAAATTAAAAAAGAATTAACAGACAAAGGATTTGTATATAATGAGTGAAGAAGAAACAATTGAAATCAATGAAATGGTCATTAAATGCCCTGCCTGTGGTGTGGACGGCATTGCAACATCAATAATGAAAGAAATTGAAATTCCACATTTTGGAAAAGTTTTGGAAACTACAATACAGTGTAAAAAATGCGGCTTTAAACACAGCGATGTAATATCTCTTGAACAAAATGAACCTGCCAAATATAGCTTAAAAATATCAAAAGAAACATTATCCGTCAGGGTTGTACGTTCACAATCCGCTACCGTTACCATACCTGAAATTGGAGTGAAAGTGGAACCTGGGCCAAAATCCGAAGGATATGTGACGAATGTAGAAGGAATACTAACAAGATTTGAAGGAGCTGTAAAAAAAGCATTGAATCTTTTCAATGATGAAGAATCCCAAAACAATGCCAAAAATACATTAGCCCAAATCCAGGAGTTGATTAAAGGGAATGGAACAGCAACATTGATTATAGATGATCCATTTGGTCAAAGCAACATTGTCAGTGATGATGTGGAAATATCTGAAATTCCAGAAGACGAACTGAAAGATTTAAAAACAGGTTTTTCACATATCGAAGATAAATAATTAAAAAAAATAGTAATTAAGAAGAGAATTATTCTTCTTCCTCTTCTTCTTCAATTTCTGAATAGCTTCTAAATGTAATAAAATTCTTTCTTTTTCTTGATTGATTCTTTCAATGTTAGTATAAGGATAAGTTGATTCCTTAAGCATTTCATATTCAATAGTAGTGTATGGATACTCATTTAATTGTTTACATACATTTTTTAAAACTTCGCCTAAGAATTTATTCATTTCAACTTTTACTCTTTCCCTAATCATTTTGTCATCATCAAGATTTTCCTTCATTAAACGAACAACTTCAGCTTTAGCGAAAGGTAATTTTTCTTCATCCTCATCTACAAATTCATCGTTTTGTTCTAAATTTTCTTCTTCAGACATGATAAATCACTTCATTTTTTAAAAAGAATATTTGTGCAAAAATTATCAAGTTTATGAAAAACTTTTCTTTACACCAATATCAATTATTATTTTTATTCAAAGTCTTATATAAAACTATGCATTATTTTACATTTACGAATAATAATTTTAATAGAAATAGGTATAAGCATTAAAATAAATTAATGGAAAATCAATAATTTTGATAGTTAAAAAATTTGGAAAAATCGGAAAAAAATAAAAAAAAGTAGCATGAAAGCTACTTAAACTATCTTTTTTTGGAAATGTTGAAACCACAGAAAGAAAGTGAAATCAATGCCATGACCATTAATAAAGCAATAGGAAGTCCAGTTTCTTTCATTCCAATGCTTGCTTTTGCAACCATATCTTCATTAAATCTGGAGTTTAAACCAGGGTTAAATGGATTCTTAGGATCAATAATTTCTCTTATAATTTCAACAATGCATTCGGCTAAATTGTTTTCCAAATTATAATCAAATGTATCGGAAACTACAGAAACCTTATTGCGGGCAATGCCTTCCTTAACGGCAATTGCTTTAATATCCAAGTATGTCTTTTCACCATTTGCTAAGGAATTTACATGCCAAACATGATTAACACTATCATAATCTCCTGATGCAGAAAATGCAGATTCAAATTCCAGGAAATCATCCATAATCTCACTAACATTGATATTTCTAGCAACATTAGGACCATTATTAACTAGTTCAATCCTATATGTTATAACATCGCCAACAGTAAATTTGGCTTTTGAAACGCTTTTTGTAATCGCTAAATCTGCTGCAGGAGGAACTGTAATAGTGCTTTCTGTTTTATCATTATCCGGATTATAATCATGTTGATCGCCTCTAACGACAGCAACATTGGTGAATTCACCTGTTTTATCACAGCGAGTAATGATTGTCAAAGATTTAGCCTCACCTGATGCAAGGTTTCCAATATACCATGTTCCAGTTGTTGAATAATTACCATCACCCTGTGCACTTATGAAGGTTAATCCTTCAGGTAATAGGTCTATTACTACAACACGTGTTGCATCGCTTGGACCATTGTTTTTAACGATTAAATTCCATTTTACCAGCTGTTTATAGTTGACCACACTTTGATTAGATGACTTGGTTACTTCCAAATCAGATGCAGGAGCAACATTTATTTGTGATTCATCCTTATTGTTGTCAGGGTTATGATCATATTCTTTAGCTGTAGCTGAGACTATATTTTTAATCTCACCAATAGCCTTAACTCTGGTTACTATTTCTAAATTTTGGTATTCTCCAACTTCAAGGCAACAGAATTTCCAAAATCCATCATTGTAATGACCTTTTGTAGCACGATAGCTTACAAATTCCAAACCTTTAGGGAGAATATCAGTAATTTCAATCTCATTAGCTTTATCCGGACCATTATTTTTAACAGTTACAGTCCATTTAACTAAACTATTGTAATTTGGAGATTTGTTATTGACTTTTTTAACAACTTCCAAATCAGCTGAAGGGTAAACATCTATGGATTCATTGTCATCGTTGTTATTTGGATTATAATCATATTCGTTGCCTGTAACATTGACTACATTGGTAAAATTACCTGTTTTGACAACTTTAGAAATGATTTCCAAATTGACTCTTTCACCAATATTCAAATCGCCAATATCCCAAACACCATTAATGTAATATCCTTTGCTTGCAGTTGATTTAACTAATTTAAATGCATCGGACAATATTTCATTGACTTTTACTCCGGTTGCTTTATCCGGACCATTATTTTTAACAATGATTATCCATTTTACATTATCATTATATTGAGGGTATCGATTATCAACGATTTTTGAAATATCCAAATCCGCTGAAGGTGGAACATCAATAGAGGAATTATCTTTATTGTTGGATTTGTTGTGGTCATATTCTTTTCCAGTAACATTAGCATTGTTAATTAATAAACCGGTTTTATTAACAAATGTTGTAATTACCAATGTTTTTGATGAGAATGCACTTAAATTTCCAATTTTCCATTTGCCGTCAATAAATTCAGCACTTGCACTTTTTATTACAAGACCCTCAGGCAAAATATCTTCAACGAAAACACCTGTTGCATTATCCGGACCATTATTCTTAACAGTAATCATCCATTTAACTGTATCATGATAATTTGGAGTTGAATTGCTAACAGATTTTATGATTTCCAAGTCGCATGCTTTAGGGACTTTGACTGATTCTTCATCACGATTATTAGACTTGTCGATATCATATTCATTTCCAGTAACTGACGCAACATTCTTAATAGAACCTGTTTTTACAACTTTACAAATTATACTTAAAGTTTGGGAAGCACCCTTAACCAAATTGCCTACAGTCCAAACACCATTAGAATAAGTCCCAACAGAAGCAGTATATCCAGTTGCAGCATCAGGACCATTATTCTTAACAGTCACTGTCCATTTAACCAATTTTAAATAATTAGGGGCAGTATCATTAACTGTTTTGATTACTGATAAATCAGCAGCATTCGGAACTAAAATAGCCTTTGACGCATTATTATTAGACAGATTGTAATCATATTCTCTTCCAATAACAGAAACTTTATTAACTAATGAACCAGTTTTATTGACCAAAGTTACAATTTCAAAGCTTTTTGAACTTCCAACATTCAAAGATCCGACAAACCATTTACCGTTAACATAATTGCCGGAAGCATTTACAATAATCAATCCGGAAGGCAAAACATCAGTTAAAACAACATCGTTTGCAACATCAGGACCATTATTCTTAACGGTAATCGTCCATTTAACCAAATCACCATAGTTAGGATTTGTCTTATTCACATTCTTTATAACTTCCAGATCTGCAGATTTTGGAACATTTACTGATGCTTCAGCACGATTATTAGCCTTATTGATATCATATTCGTTTCCAGTAACTGACGCAACATTCTTAATATAACCCGTTTTTGCAACTTTACAAATTATACTTACAAATTACCAACAGTCCAAACACCATTGGAATAAGTTCCAACAGAAGCAGTATATGACTGATAGACCATACCTTCAGGCAAGACATCACTGACCTTAACACCAGTTGCAGCATCAGGACCATTATTCTTAACAGTAACCGTCCATTTAACAAGACCCGCATAATTAGGAGCAGTATTGTTAGCAACTTTTGTTACTGCCAAATCAGCAGCCTTAGGAACTGAAATAGTTTTTTCCGCCTTATTATTGGACGGATTGTAATCATACTCTTTTCCACTGACTGTAACAATATTTTTAATGTTTCCAGTAACGTTTACTAAAGTAATTATATTTAAACTTTTTGATTGTCCAACATTTAAAGTGCCAACAGACCATTTTCCATTAGCATAAAATCCATCTGCGCTTTTAAATACTAATCCATTAGGAATAACCTCATCTACAAAGACTTCTGTTGCTACATCAGGACCATTATTGGTTACGGTTAAAGTCCATTTAACCAAATCACCATAATTAGGATTAGAAACATTTGATGTTTTTACAATAGCCAAATCAACAGCATTAGCAACATTTACAGAAGCTTCAGCACGATTATTAGCCTTATTGATATCATATTCGTTTCCAGTAACTGACGCAACATTTTTAATAGAACCTGTTTTTGCAACTTTACTGATAATATTTAAAGTTTGAGAAGCACCTTTAGCCAAATTGCCTATAGTCCAAACACCATTTGAATAAGTTCCAACAGAAGCAGTATATGACTGATAGACTAATCCAGAAGGCAAAACATCATTAACCTTAACACCAGTTGCAGCATCAGGACCATTATTCTTAACAGTAACCGTCCATTTAACAAGACCCGCATAATTAGGAGCAGTAATGTTAGCAACTTTTGTCACAGCCAAATCAGCAGCCTTAGGAACTGAAATAGTTTTAGATGCCTGATTATTTGCCAAATTATAATCATGTTCATATCCACCCACTGTAGCAGTATTTTTAATGTTTCCAGTAACGTTTACTAAAGTAATTATATCCAAACTTTTTGATTGTCCAACATTTAAAGTACCTATAGACCATTTGCCATTTGCATAATTGCCGCTGGAACTTTTAAATATTAATCCATTAGGAATAACGTCACTTACAACAACATCATGAGCAATGTCTGGACCGTTATTTGTAACAGTCAATGTCCATTTAACCAGATTTCCATAATTCGGAGTAGTTACATTAGATGTTTTTGTAATAGCCAAATCAGCTGCTTTTTTAACTGATATTTTTTCTGAATCATGATTGTTGGAGGTATTCCAATCGAATTCTTTTGCAACAACATCCGCATTGTTTATGATGTCGCCTGTTTTATTGACCAATGTGGTAATCCTAAGAGTTGCACTTTTGCCTTTTGCCAGATTACCTATATTCCAAACACCATTTGAATAACTGCCGACAGTAGCAGTATAGGATTGATAAACCAAACCAGCAGGCAATACATCATTAACTTTAACACCTGTTGCATCACTTGGACCGTTATTGACAACATTTATTGTCCATACAACGGAATCGCGATAATTGTATTCACTGAAAGCCGTATCTTTGCTTACAGAAACATCAACCTTTGATTTTACAACAAATGTGGTTTTATTAGTAATTGCCTTATAGAAATTATCTTCAAAATGTGTTGCAGTTACGGTATAAGTTCCTTCCTTAAGATTAGTTAATTCAGCTGAAACTTCACCCAAATAGCTTGATTTTAAAGTTCTATTATAAACAACAGTTCCGTCCTGATGTTTAACAGTCAATAAAACGTCAATATTATATTCACGGGAATCCTGATATAATTGACCGCTGTTTGTAGCGCCCAAAACAGGAGTTTCACCATTAACCTTAATGTTTCTGTTAGAAGCCGCATTATATATCGCATTTGAAACAGCCAAATTATCATAATCTGCTATGTTGTTTCCTCCGTATATTACAGCCCCTACTTTTTCTCGTTCACCATAATATATATCCTTTGCATAAATCGGAAGGGCATAAACCCATGCCTGATTTTTTGTCATCACATTATTTGTTATTTTTAAGTCTTTACCTGTCTTATCATAATAGATTGCACTACCGTTTCTTGCTACATTGTATTCAAATTTATTATTATTTACAGTATCCAAAGTACCGTTGATATAAATAGCACCACCTAATCCGTCATCTTTTACTTGAGGATTTGCAATGGCTGTATTGTATCTGAAATTAGATCCCTGAACGTTTGTGGATTTTCCGTTTACAAAGACTGCTCCGCCATTGTG
The DNA here is from genome assembly GCA_902777885.1 of uncultured Methanobrevibacter sp. Lineage (GTDB taxonomy): Archaea > Methanobacteriota > Methanobacteria > Methanobacteriales > Methanobacteriaceae > Methanocatella. Next base: position 2,624 of record CACYVR010000035.1, on the reverse strand, counting down.
TTTAGCACTATTGTAGTTGAAATCTGAATTGAAAATATCAAGAGTATTTGTATCAATATATACTGCACCACCATCTATTGATGCATAATTTTTATTGAAATTACAGTCATCGATTGTTACACTGTATCCTGCCAATTTTGCTGCACCTCCGTAAGGAGCACTGTTTGATGTGAAATCACAATCAATTATTTTAAGATTAACTGACATTTCACTGTCCACGTTGGATACTGCACCACCATAATCATTAGCAGTGTTTTCTATAAAAGTACAATTTTTTATTGTACCTGAACAGTGGGCAGTCAAAGCCCCTCCGAAATCTGCAGAATTTCCTTTAAAAATACAGTTTTCATATGTAACATTTTCCCTTAAGCAGCTTGCACCACCATGAGATAATTTTGTTCCTGATATTGAAATCGCCTTATTATTTGTAAAAATACAGTTTTTAATTAAAGAATTTGCATACATTCCTTCTTTTCCTACTTGTATAGCACCTCCATATACACCACCACCATTTTTATTATAAACACTATTTGAATCAAATCGACAATTTATTATTCGATTGTTATAACCATAGGCTCCAAGAGCACCTGCTGCTATTGCGGCACGGTTATTTATGAAATCACAATTTTTAATCAGCAGATTGCGCCCATCATCGGGGTTTGTCTCTACCTCATAATGAGTATAAACTGCACCACCACCATGAGAAGCATAATTATCCCTAAAGGTACAATCTTCAAATGTAACATCCTTTCCATAAATCAATACGGCACCACCATTATATTCTCTCCCATTTTTAAATATCAGATTCGAAAATGAAGATCCTGAACCTCCCTTTTCAATAACGAAAATGGTAGATATATCCTTTCCGTTTAATGTTGCTTTAGATGTCGAAGTGAATGTTATGTTCTTATATAGAATAATATAAGAATTTGGATTACTTGCCGTGAATTCGCCATTTAGGATAAGTTTGTCTCCATCAGTTAAGTTATAATGAATCAAATTTTGAATAACGCTAAAGTCACCACCATTTACTGAAATCGTATTTGACTGTAAAAGTGCATCTTGTTGAGAATTTCCAAGTTTATCTTCATCAATTGCATTAATACTGCCGCTTGCTTCATGACTTACACCTACATCAGTGGAAAAGAATCAATGAAAGGAAGCATATGGCAATTAAGAAATTTTTGCTAATAGCTATCTTATCTTTAAACATTTTCTTGTCTCCTTGAGGACATTGATAACCACCATTAATTAACAAAAAGCTATTAATAAGCAATTAACCTTTTTATTCTAATTCAAATCTTGAAAAAAATTATCAAAACCGAAAATTTATACAAAATATGATGAATTAAAAACTGGCTATCAATGTAGCCAGCTTACACCTCATAATTTAAGGACAAATATAAGATCATAATTCAACTATTTTGGACAATTTTACTTCATGATAACAATTTTATCAAAACTCAATAATATTGTACCAAAATAAAAGATAATCTCTATAAATCCTCTAAGAAGTAAAAATAAAACTAAAGAGTAAGTTAAAAAAATGACGAACACCATGATAAAAGAAGAGACAATAATATTTTTCATATTTTTGTTATTATCATCAGGTGTTGGTCAGGCCTATTGGACAACCACAATTTTTATAAATTCAGCCCACATCATAAACAATAATGAAGTGAAAAAATGCTGAACTCAATAAAAAATTATTTAGAAGAGTAAATCAATTGATAAATTAAAGTAATGGTTGATATCAAATCCCCTAGTCCGAAAAAAGCTTCAAGAAGAATTAAAGTAGTGCAGATGTATGTGTTAACCCCACAACTATCGATTCCAGAAACTTTCTGATTCTGGCAAAGAACAGTGTTAATAAAAAGATACAAATGATTTATGTAAACACCAGAGATTTTGATTTGGATAATGCAACATCCCTTAAAAGAGCATAGACCATAATTATTCTTCCACAGTCGTTAAAAGACTAAATTATCCTGGAAAATTCCTAATAACACCTGCGTTACATACATCCAACCGTTAAAAGTATACTCCGATGCAGGCCACAAGAGACACCCAAACCAATATAATGAAGACATAAATAAATACATCACAAAGCAAATAGTTGAATGTGTCGGTAAAAATGTTTTAAAAAACTATGATAATGATTTGGTCATCACATATTCATTGAAGCAATAAGAAATGGTCAAAGCAAGATATGAATTATGTGAAAGTAACGATTAAGAAATGAAAGAAACATACAACACACATACTGCCTCACAAGTATTGTATTTAACAAGTCCGTATTTAAACGGCAATTGGATTAAAAATCCCGAAAAATACGATGCTCCTACAAATCCGGAACAGTATCCAACATTTGCAAAGAATTCATATTCATCATATGACTATTTTAAAATAGACAGTATCATAAAGCCGTACACGAATGAAAATGGAAAGCACTGGACTACATCAAATATGACAGTGCAAAAATCAGTTATTATGAATTATTATACAATTTTACAAGAAAAACTGAAAATCATACAGACAATACATATATGGACTTTACAAGCCAATATCGTTTTGACAGAGTCAATGAATCAATACTGATAACAATATTTCATTATGTTTTTGCC
>CACYVR010000034.1 GCA_902777885.1 uncultured Methanobrevibacter sp. | reverse complement strand
GTCATTGGAGTTGAAAATATTGAAAATATCAGGACTATGGACTTTAAAAATGAAGGGGATAAAATCTTATTAATAGGCAAAACATTTGATGAGTTAACAGGTTCTGAATATCACCGTTCAATTCATGATTTGGAAAAAGGTGTTGCTCCAAGAATTAGAATTGATGATGAAGTTGCTAATGCAAAAACTATCTTGAACTTATTGGATGAAGATTCAGATAAAAATATCACAGCAATACATGACGTTTCAGCAGGAGGTTTGGCTGTTGCACTTTCAGAAATGGTTATTTCTTCTGATAAAGGTTGTGAAGTAGAATTGACTAGTGATGAATTAGATGAAAATCAATTGCTTTACTCAGAAAGTCATGGAAGATATTTGGTGACTGTTAAGGCTGATGCTTGTGATGAAATTTTATCAAAAATTGATGTTCCTGTAACTGTTTTGGGGGAAGTTAAAGGCAATGTCTTAAAAATTAATGATAATGAATTTACAATTGATGAATTGAATAATTCCTATCGCGGAGTTATTGAAAAATATATGGCATAATTAAATTTGACTGGTGTTTACATGTTTTTATCTAAATTAGACTCTTTAAATAATGCTTTAAAACTTATTGATGAAAATCAAAAAGTTATGGAAACAGAAGAAGTTCCATTAAGTGATGCACATAAAAGAGTTTTGGCTGAGGATATTATTGCATATCATAACTCACCTCCATTTGATAAATCTGCAATGGATGGATTCGCACTTAAAGGAGAAAATACCTTTGGTGCATCACAATCCAATCCTAAAACATTAAAAATAGTAGATGCAATTGGTGCCGGGGATTTTTGTGACAAAACAATTAATGAAGGGGAAGCTATTGTTATTGCTACAGGCGCACCTATTCCTGAGGGAGCAGATGCTGTTTTAATGAAGGAATATACTACAACAGATGGTGATGAGTTAACTATTTATTCTCAGGTTACTCCTGGAGAAAACGTTTCTCCAAAAGCTGAAGATATTGAAAAAGGAGCTCAAATCTTATCTAAAAATACTTTTATCAGATATCAGGAAATGGGATTAATAGCTTCAGCAGGTTACAATAGTGTTAAAGTTTATAAAAAACCAAAAATCAAATTAATAATTACAGGTAATGAGTTGGTTGAACCTACAAAAGAAGAAATAGATAAAGCTAAAATTATCAACTCTAATAAGTATGCTATTAAAGCAATGATTGAAGATTCAGGAGCATGTGTAAGTATTGCCCATGCAGGGGATACTTTTGAAGAAGTTCGTGATGAAATTTTAAATGCAAGTAAGGAATATGATGTTATCATGACAACTGGAGGAACGGCCATCAGTAAAGGTGATGTTGTGCTTGATGTTGTTGATGATTTAGGTGATATTCTTTTCCATGGTGTTGCTATAAGGCCAGGTAAACCAATAGGTGCAGGAATTATCAATGGAAAAATGATATTTACTTTTTCAGGCCAACCTGTAGCAGCCATGTCCCAGTTTGATATTTTCGCTCGCAAATATTTATTTAAAATGCAGGGAAGAGATTTTGATTTCCATATTGTTAAACGGGAAGCAAAATTAAAAATTCCTTCTCAGCTTGGAAGAACAGATTTTATCCGTGCATTTTCTGATGATGAATATGCCAGACATATCTTAAACAGGGGTTCAGGTATTATCCGTTCAATGGTGGAAGCTAACAGTTATATTATAATTAATGAAAACGATGAAGGATATCAGAAAGAAGATATCGTTGATGTTGTCTTTTTTGATTCTCTACTTTGGTAGTGATGTGGTGTTAAGATGAATGGAATTTATTATTATATAATTGCTTTTTTTGTCATATGGGCAATAGCTTTAATATTTAATAATAAATTATCCAATTACGGTTTTGAAATTGATTTTCCAGTTATAATGTGGAGAACTGAAAGGCTTAGAGGATTAATTAAAAGAATTTCTGACATTTCTCCTCGCTTTTGGAAATATTTCATGACTGTGGGTATTTTTGTATCATTTGTTGCAATGGTGGGGATGGCATGGCTTTTAGTATCGTCTTTAGAAACCATAACGACGACACCTTCAGTATCTCTGGTAATACCTGGTGTTGAAATGCCCGGCTCATCTATTTATGTACCTTTAGGATATGGATTAATTGGTCTGGCTACTGTATTGGTGGTTCATGAGTTTTCACATGGGATTTTAGCTGTCAGTGAAAAGATAAGCATTAAATCCATTGGGTTATTGCTCTTTGCGATAATTCCTGGTGCTTTTGTAGAACCTGATGAAGAGGAATTGAAGGCATCTTCTAAATTATCACAGCTTAGAGTATATGCTGCAGGTTCTATTGCAAACTTGTCTCTTGCAGCAATTGCACTGGTCATATTTTTGGTGATTTCATCTTATGCAATTCCCGCCAATTTTTCTGAAAATGGAATTGAAATTAATCGTGTTGTAAGTGATTCTCCAGCTAGCCAACATCTAAAGCAAGGAATGATAATCGAATCAATAAATAATCAAACAATTGACAATTCAACTAGCTATTTGGGTGTTGTATCTTCATTTAAACCTGGGGATAATGTAACTGTTGGAACTAATGAGGGATCGTACTCGCTGACACTAGGCAAAAATCCGAATAATGAATCTTTAGGTTATTTCGGTATCCAGGCGGGCAAACATTATGAATTAAAAAATAATGCTTTTGGACCGTTACCTTGGGTGTTATTTAATCTGGCAGAACTATTCCAATGGATGTTTATTTTGAATTTTGGAATCGGTACATTTAACTTGCTTCCAATGAAACCTTTGGATGGAGGTAAAATGCTTGAAATCCTATTAAGTTACAAAATTCCGGAAAATATATACAAGCCACTTGTAAATTCAATCTCTGTTATAATGGCAATGATTATTGTTTTTAGTATTGTGGCCAGTTTCATATAGATTAGTCTGTTTTAAAATTATTTTTTAATAATTAATTTTTATTATTTTAAATATTTGATAAATATTTTTTATACTTATAACATTAAGCTATTAAATTATTGATGTTTATTTTAAGTAAATCCATTGTAATGTTGGAGGGAAAAATCATTTTTTCAAATCTTCAATTTCCTCTCCATATTTTTTTTAATTTATTTTCAAGTTCATTAATTGTTAATATAATATTTGTGGTGTATTAATATTTTAGTATTTGATGGCTTTGGTGTAAAAAAAATAAAATAATTGAAAGAAAATTAAATTCTTTCAACTAGAAGTATCTTTCTAAGATGCCTTCTAAGATTTTGTAGTGACGACCTTCGTCTTTGGAACTTTCTCTGAAGAAATCAGCAGCGGTTTCGATTCCAGCTTCTTCAGCTTTTTCAGAAGCTTCTCTTTTTTCAGCGTTAGCCATTTTTTCTCCGCCCATCATCCATTCGATGTTAGCTTTGAGGTCATCTTTAATGATTCCGTTCATTTCACAGAATCTTGCTGCATGTTCAGCTTCTTCCCATGCTAACCTTTTGAATACTTCAGCTAATTCTCCGTAACCTGCTCTGGAAGCTTGTCTGGACATAGCTAAGTATATACCTACTTCGTTAGTTTCTCCTTCAAAATTTCCTGCAACAAATTTTTCTACAGGAGTTCCTTTTGTAATTCCAATTTCATGTTCGTATTTTACCATATTAATACATCTCCGTTTCGATATAATTACTTTATTTACAATGGTATAAATAATTATAATTCTTTACAAGCTTGAGCTAATTTTTTACCTAATTCGTAGCTTGCTTCGTTTTCATCTTCATTTGGTACAAAGTAAATTTCCTGGGATTCTACAACATCAAATCCACAGTTACCTAATTCTTCTGCGAGTTTATCAGGAGCTCCTCCTCTTCCTCCCATGGAACCAAAGGTTACTGCTTTTCTTTCAATGCCGGTTCTGTTGAATAAAAGACCTTTTAAGTAGTACATAATGTCTCCAATACTTGGGTATGGTACATCGTTAATTGTAGGGTCACCAATAGCTATTCCTTTACTTGTTAATATGCTTTTAACGATTTCGGATCTTTCATCTTCATGCAAGAAGAAGATTTCAACGTCATATCCTTCAGACATTGCACCTTCAGCAATTTCGTGAGCCATTGTTTGGGTTGAGTAGTGCATTGTGTCGTAGATGATAGTGATTTTATCTTCACAAACACCGGTTGCCCAGTTTTGGTAAGCTCCGATTACTTGCATTGGGTCTTTCCAAATTTGACCGTGTGATGGTGCAATCATTTTAATTTGTTCGAGTAAACCTAATTCCACTACTTCATTTAATTTTTTAAGTACTAATTTTGAAAGTGGGGTGATTAAGTTTGCATAGAATTTTTGTGTAGCGTCCATCAATACGTATTCAGGGATTTCATCACTGAATCTTTGTGTGAAACATAAGTGTTGACCAAATGCGTCGTTAGGGAATAGAATTCCGGTATCATCAGCGAGTAATGTGAACATGCTGTCTGGCCAGTGGAGTAAGAATGCATCTAAGAATGCTAAGGTTCTTCCGCCAACATCTAAAGAATCGCCAGTTCCGACAGTAATAAATTCAGCACCCTCTAATTTAGGGTAATGTTTTAAAAGACCTTTAACAGCAATTTCAGTACAGTAAATTGGTGCTTCAGGGAATCTTTTATGTAAATCATATAAAACACCGGAGTGGTCTTTTTCTACGTGGTTTTGAATGATGTAGTCGACTTTTACATCTCTTCCTTCTTGAGCGAATGCATCGTCAATACGTGCCATCATTTCAGCGGTTTTTCCAGGGTAAGCATTATCAATAATTGCTACTTTGTCTTCACCAAATACAATGTAAGCGTTGTATGTGGTACCATCTAAGGTATATCCGTGGTAAGTTCTTAAATCCCAGTCAAGAACACCAATCCAATATACGCCTTCAGCTATTTTTTGAGCATTAGCTTTCATTTTTATTCCTCAAATAAATTTTGTTTTAATCTATACGAATGATATATAGATTTAATCTTATCTTTGTTTATATGCATATATATAGATTATGATTAACAAAACTGTTCGGTTTGTGATTGAACAATAAAAATACTTTTTTTGATGTATTTTTCATTTAATTCATTTTTCATGAAATAATATCGTTAGTTAATTATATTAACTTAAAAGTCAAAAAATATTTTAAGAGGTGTAATTTAATGGGTGATGATAAACCGATCCAAATATTCTCAAGTCCCGAAAAAAATGTCGGTGTAAATGTAGTTAAAAGTCCAGTAAAACTTATTATTTTAGAAATGTTAAGAAGTAGTGAAATGGAATTCGATGAAATTGTTTCTAATACTGGTAAATCAAAATCTACAGTTTCAGTTCATCTAAAAGGTTTAAGGGAAATGGGAATAGTCTCATATAAGCCTCATCCTGATGATAATAGAAAGAAAATTTTTTATATAAATTCTAAATATTTGGGCTCTGTGAACCTTTCAGAACAAAAAGATCTTGAAGAAACCCAAAAGGAATATTTGGTCAATAATATAGTTAATGATGATTGTGATTTTAATGTTTTATTGTTCCATACCTTAAGGTCAATGCTTATTCAGGAAGGGATTAATATAGATCCGATATTGCAGGCAACTGGAAATCAAATAGGCAAATCTTTATTTGATTCCTTATACGATGATGATTTAAATAAATTTTTAACAAACATTGGTGAGTTTTGGGAAAATAAAGGATTAGGCAAGGTCTCATTTGATATTGGCGATATAATAAAAATCACTTCTTTTGATTGTTTTGAATGTGGGCTATTGCCTAAAACAGGTAAACCTGCTTGTTTTTTAGATACAGGTATTTTTGAAGCATTATTTAGTGAATATTACAATTCTCCCGTTAGTGTAATTGAGATTCAATGTTACACTATGGGTGATGGGAAATGTGTTTTTGAAATTGAACCAATAAATATTAACTAGACTTAATCGTCTAGTTTAATAATTGTTGTGGTTAAGTATGGTTTGTCTTTTGAAAAGCCTTCAATAATTTTTTCGTTTTCACGCGTACAATTCTCAACAGAATATATGTCAGTCGTACGGCTATTATTTTCAATTTTTAGCTCTAATTTACGCATATTTCTTGATGCTTTCATTAAAGCTATTGCATTACTGTGTTCTATTACTTCATTTAATCTATCATCAATTTTTGGAATGACAGATAGGATATCATTTTGTTCGACTAATGCTTCATTACGAGCAGCTGCACATGCAGTAAATGATGTAATTCCAGGAACAGTTTCAATTTCATAAGCACCTTTTAATTTCTTTTGAACATAGGAATAAGTACTAAAAATAGATGGATCTCCAAGTGTAATAAATGCAACATCACGTCCGGTGTCAAGATATTGTGCAATCAATTCAGAAGCGGATGTCCAAACTTTTTCAAGCTCATCTTTGTCTTCAATCATTGGAAATATTGGTTCTACTAGCATTAATTTTTTGTAATCTTTTCTATTTTCAATCACAGGTTTGACAATTGAAAATGCTATGCTTTCCTTTTCTTTTGAGGATTTTGGTGAAAAAACGACGGGAACTGTTTCTAAAATTCTAACAGCTTTTAAAGTCAATAATTCCGTATCTCCCGGTCCAACACCAATTCCATATAATTTTCCTCTTTCGGTCATATTATCACTTATAAATATTTCTCGTCAAATGCTCTTATATAATTTATTTATACTATACTATACTAATATATTTTTGATGTCAAATTCTATGTTTTGTCCAAATTGTGGTATGCTTAAAAGCAATTGTATTTGCGGTAATAAGAAATCTAGTGAAAAAAAGGCTTCTAAGAATTTATTTAGTTTTACAAAGCCAAAATCATCTTCAATATTAGATGATGAGATTCCGGAAGTCTATTCTATAGAAGACCATAAAATGCAAGTCAATAGATTTCTTGAACTTAAAGAGGAATATCCTAATATTGATGAAGATATAATTGAAAATTTTCCATTTTACGAACCTAGATTAGGTCAATTTCAGATTATTCAGGATATTAATGATGCAATCAAGCAAGGATATAAATATATTATTTTGGAAGCAGGAACAGGTACCGGTAAGTCAGCTATCGCTACGACACTTGCTAAAATGTATGGTTCTGCTTATATCTTAACCATGACAAAACAATTGCAATCACAATATAGTGATGAATTTAAATTTCCATTAGTTAAGGGAAGATCTAATTTTTCTTGTTTACATGATGGTCTTGATGTTACTTGTGATATGGGGGCATGTAAGACTTCTCCTACATCAAG
>CACYVR010000033.1 GCA_902777885.1 uncultured Methanobrevibacter sp. | reverse complement strand
GAGATAATATAAATGGCATAGAATTAAAAATCTTTAAGAATGGTGAATACATTGGCAATGCAATTTCAGATAAGAACGGAAATGCTGAACTTGACTACCTTGTACCTATAAATTCAAAAGGAACATACAATATAACTGCCATTTTAAATAACAATAAAAACTGTTTCGACACCAATTATACATCTACACTAACAATAGACGAAAGCATTCATACAAAATTAAATTCAGACGATTTGATGATGCATTATAAAGATGGAAGTAAATTTAAGGTTCAATTAGTGAAATTTGACAACAAACCTATCGCAAATGAAACATTAATTTTAGAAATCAATGGAAAAAGCTATAAAAGAACAACTGATGAAAATGGTTACGCATACTTAAATATAAACCTCAATAGTGGCAAATATAAGATTAATGTAAAGCATATTAAGTCAAAAAATTATTTAGAATATGAAAAATCAAACATTATTAGTATATCACCAACAATAACAGCCAACGATATAGAAAAACGCTATAAAGACAATTCAATACAATTCTGTGCAAATTTTTATGACAAAAATGGAAATGCACTGTCAAACACAACAGTTGAATTTAACATCAATGGTGTGATATACAAACGTGAAACATCAGATACTGGAGTTGCATACCTAAATATTAACTTGCTTCCAGGAAATTATATAATAACATCATACAATACAAAAACCAAAGAATTTTATTCAAACAACATAACTGTAATCGATTCCGTAAATATTACAAGTAATGATTTGATTAAAGATTATAAAAACAACACACAATTCATAGTTCGCATCTTCGACCACCTGTATCCACTTCCATTTTCAGATGCATGGTACAAATATTCTACTCAAGACAACCTGAACACTGAAGGACATGAACTTCCACTCACATTTAACATTAATGGAGTTAAATACAACAGAACAACCGATAATAACGGATATGCTAAATTAAATATCAATCTTCTACCCGGAGAATATATAATAACTACAGATTATAATGGCTATAGAAAATCAAATAAAATAACTGTCCTTCCTCGCTAAATGCAACAGATTTGGAGAAAACATATGGGGACAATGAAAAGTTTTAAAGTCACTTTTGTTAACAGTTTCCCCATATGCAAACCAAACAGTGAAATTCAAGATACACATCTTCTACAACATAACATCAAATAAAAATGGAATAATCGCCCAAAACATTAACTTAATGGCTTACGAATACATAATAACATCATCCACAACTGTTTGAATGTCACGAACAAGATTACCGTTAAAAACTGACCATTACCCACTTTCCTTTTTTTCAAAAAGATAATATATTATCAAAATAAATTATTATTCATGAGAGTTATTTTAGCAGGAACCGGCAGTGCAGTTGGAAAGACTACAATTGCAACTGGAATAATGAAAGCCTTATCTGAAAAATATAATGTTCAACCATTTAAAGTTGGTCCGGATTATATTGATCCGTCATATCACACTTTAGCGACTGGAAATACCTCCAGGAACCTGGATTCTTTTTTTATGCATAGTGGACAGGTCAGAGATTCATATAATAAGGCCATGAAAGACAAAGATATTGCTGTTATTGAAGGTGTCAGAGGACTTTACGAAGGAATTGACTCCATCAATGATATTGGAAGTACTGCTTCAATTGCAAAATCCCTGAAAGCTCCTGTTATTTTAATCATCAATTCCAGAAGTTTGGTTAAAAGTGCCGCTGCACTGGTTTTAGGTTTCAAAGCATTGGATCCTGAAATTAATATTGCAGGAGTTATCCTAAACAAAGTTAAAAACAAAGCGCACTATGAAAAAACTAAACGTTCAATTGAAGAAATTACAAAAACAGAAGTTATCGGAGGCATTATCCGTGACGATAACATTTCAATAGAACAAAGGCATTTGGGTCTTGTTCCTGCCCGTGAGCGAGAAAACTCTTTAAAATTTATAGACATATGGTGTGAAACCATTAAAAATTCAATTGATTTGGACCGATTAGTTGAAATTGCAAAGTCCGCACCTAAAATTAACTCCGATTTAGAAGCTATTTGGAATAAGTTAAACTCCAAAAAAGTTAAAATTGGAGTGGCATATGATGAAGTTTTCAATTTTTATTATAAGGAAAATATCGAATCATTAGAAGCCAATGGTGCTAAAATAGAATATTTTTCACCATTAAATGATGAAAATCTGCCTGATATGGACGGGCTGTATATCGGCGGAGGTTATCCCGAACTATTTTCAAAAGAGTTGTCGGATAATGAAAGTATGCTTAAAGATATCAAGGACTTTCATTTAGATGACCGCCCTATTTTTGCCGAATGCGGAGGTTTAATGTATCTTATGAAATCCATCCATGAAGACAGGGCTGTAAATGTATACCCTTACAAGTCAATTTTAACCGACCGTGTTCAGGCACTGAAGTATACTATTGCAGAAGTCCAAAAGGACAATATCATATCTAAAAAAGGAGAAGTGTTTAACGGCCATGAATTCCACTACTCAAAAGTTATTGTGGATAAGCCAAAAAATGAGTTTGCATTTAAAATAACGCGTGGAAAAGGTTCATATAACTTGCAGGATGGATTTATGGAAAGAAATACACTGGCCAGCTATGTACATACACATGTGGCAGCCATGCCTAACTTTGGAGGAAACTTATGTCTTTCAGCATTAGAAAAATAGATTTTTTTCATCCCTACATAGTTCCGGTTTTAATTCTTGCCGTATTGGTAATGGGATATATCGGATCATTTAACTACAGGTTTCAAGACCCTCTGAATACACAAACGATACTGACCGTAATATTTGCATGTATCATATTTGTAGTTGGGGTTGTCATAGTTTCAAAAAAATTTACAATAGAAAAAAATGTTGAAATAAATTTTCTATCGGAGAAAATATTAGTAATATTTATCATCATAGCTTTAGCTTTACAAAGCTTAAATATGGTATTGCTTGGTGGAATACCTTTATTTAATAGTGTTTTAAAATCAAATGCAACAACAAATCTCTGGAGAATTGCATATCCACTATTTTTTATTTTAATAAATATATTACTGGCTAAATATTATAATAGAAAGTATTTAATACTTGTTTTACTTGGAGCATTAGTTTTTGGACTTAATGGATATAGGACATCAGTAGTTGGAATTCTTGCCAGCACATTCATTACAATGTACTATATTGGAAAAATTTCTCGAAAAATTGGCATTCTATTCGTTATGATAATCGGTGCCGGTGCAATTGCAATAGGTTATATTGCATCACAATCCATAGCAAATCAGACATGGACACTTAACCCAATCGAACTGGTGTTTTATAGGTTAGCATTTACCCTTGAAGTATTTGAAAAAATCATACCCTTAGCCGGAACAACACACGGACATATTTTATCCATGATTTTTTCATCAGGAAGTCCCCGATCATTTATAGGCAATTATGTGCTTCACTATGACGTATGTTTAACGTCAACGCTATTTGGTCCGGTAATGCTTGATTTCGGATATATCGGCCTTACTATTCAAATGCTATTCATGGGAGCATTCTTAAAAATAATTCACTCTTTAGCTTCCAAAGGCATTGGAATAGGTATCTATTCAATAATATTAACCCATACGTTAATCTGGATTGAAACAGGCCCGACCGACATAATGATATGGTTCATGTATTTCCTTGGTTTGATTTTAATAATTCTAGCATTGAAAAAGAATTAAAAATCATCCCCGGACTTTAAAAAGTCTATGATATTTAAATGAACAATACCTTCATTTGAATAATTTTCATCATCATTAGTGATTAAATACTTAGGATAATTATCTTTAAGTAGAGTTAAAGGTTTAAATTCACGTTTACGAGTATTTAGATCTTTAACAGATTCACTGACTTGAATGTATTTTTTCTTATTTGCCTTATAGCAGACAAAATCGATTTCAAAATCATTGACCTTACCAACATTAACTGAATAGCCTCTCCTAATCAATTCAATGAAAACAACATTTTCTAGCAATTGTCCCCAATCTCTCTGTGATTCATCTTTAATCAAGAAATAAAACCCCGGATCAACAACATAATATTTTTCAGAAATTAATAGGATTTTCTTAAGTTTAACGTCCTCACGTTTTACCTGATATAAGATAAAAGCATTGACAATATATTCTAAATAATTAATAATTGTAGCAGGAGTGGTATTACGTTCATTTTTTATGAAATTTGAAATAGATGTAGCAGAAAATGTTTGACCAACATTTGAAATCATGAATTCCATTAATCTTTTTAATAAATCAAAATCTTTGATATTGGAACGGTATAAAATATCATTAAGAATTATTGTACTATACAAATCCCGCAATAAATTAACTTTACCCTCTTCATCATAATTTAAAAGACCTGGAAAACCGCCATAATTTAAATATTGATTAAACAATCTTTTTTCATTAATTTCATTATAATATCCCAATAATTCTTTAAATGATAAAGGATAAATATTTAAAGTAATATATCTCCCAGAAAGCAATGTTACAAGTTCACCAGACAATAAATTAGAATTAGAACCAGTTATATAAATATCACAATCAAAATCAACCCGATAAGAATTAATTGATTTTTCCCAATTAGAAACAAGTTGAATTTCATCAAATAACAGATAGATTTTTCCATTAAGATTTTTAGTTTTATCAAGAATAACTTCATCCAATTGAATATCATCTTTTATATGCCTATATTTTGAGGATTCAAGAGAAATATAAATTATATTATCAGAAGAAATTCCATCTTGAATTAATTCTTCAATTAATTGTTTTAAGAGAACTGTTTTTCCACATCTGCGAATACCACAAATTACTTTAATCTCATCAGTGTTTCTATATTTCCTTAATTTATCCAAATAATAATTCCTTTTAATCATTAAATATTATTTAATAAAACATAATATATAAAAGTATTTTCTGTAAAATACAAAAACCACAAAAACAAAAAAAACATATTCTACAAAATACAAAAACCACAAAAACAAAAAAAACATATTCTACAAAATACAAAAACCACAAAAACAAGAAAAACATTTTTTATAAAATACAAAATCAAGAAAAATAAGAAAAAGATTTTTTGTAAAATATTATACAAAAATCAGAATAATCAATATAATAAGTGAAATAAAGAATATAACAGTTCCACGAGTAATAAAGAATCTTGATCTGTCTGCAAACATATATGTTAAACCATAAGACAATAGTAAAGCCACGACCATCTCAATTAAACCCGCTATACCACTATTTATCTTAAGCAACTTGCCCAATATAAAAGACAGCAAGTATGAAACAGCTACAACTAAAAAAATCGTAACAAAAGGATTGCTTAAAATTGGCTGTAACCTATCAAACCATGAAGGACCACGATTATAATCATAATTATAAAGATTTGCAGGATATAAACCATTATTTTGTGATTTCTTCCTTCTATTAAATAGGGAAGATAAAAAATTATTGGAAGTATTTCTATATTCGTCAGCCTGAGGATATAATGAATTTTTATAAATAGTAGGATTATTATCCCTTCTGCGCATTATATAATCCATATCAGAAGCATCATAAGTATACTCCGGATATTCTTCCTCAACATATGAAACATCACCGGAAGAATAGTCACTATCTAAAGTAGTTTGTTGAGAATTGTCCTGATATTTTTTAGCCAGTTCAGTTAAATTATCCCTATCAACTAATTTAATATTTTTTCTTAAAGCATAATTAGTAGCTTGATTATTAAAGTATGCAGATGTAACAACAGCAACTTTGGAAGCCTTTAAGCTTTCAGCAGCATCTTCCATTTCACGCAGTAAATCGATTCCAACTTCAAACTCCTTATCATAGTTATTACATGCCATTACTACGCCAAAATCCCCAATTGTCGTTGGCAACACAGCATATATATCAATAACACGTTGTGAAGTCTTAAAGTTCTTATATACTTTAAAACCAGAATCCTCCAATACTTTAGCTATAAAATTAATCAATTGTGGCTTTTCCAAAATTCCACCCGCATGTGTTTCAATATAATAATTTATAATTTAAATTATTATTAAAGTTTATTATTTATCTAAAAATTTTAATAATTATAAAATAAAATATTAATACATGAAAGCTTTAATATCTAATGATGATGGAGTAAACGCATCAGGAATATTCTCTGCTAAAAAAGCAGTTGAAGACTTATGTGAAACCATTATTGTAGCTCCTGAAACACAACAAAGTGGAATAGGACATGCATTAACATTATATGAACCATTAAGAGTTAAAGAAAGAATATTAAAGGATGGAAGCCTTGCTTATGGAGTTACCGGAACACCAACTGATGCTGTGACAATAGGATTATTCCAAATACTTGAAGAAAAACCAGATTTGATGATATCCGGAATAAATACGGGTTTTAACCTTGGACAAGCTGAATTAACAACATCCGGAACTGTAGGAGCAGCAATTGAAGCAGCCAGTTTTGGAATTCCTACGATTGCAATTTCTCAGGAAGTAACGAGAGATGATATCAAATTTGAAAACGGAGAAAATGATGTTGATTTTAAACATGCAGAAAAAATGCTTAATAAACTGGCTAAAATTGTATTAAAAAAAGGAATGCCTGAAGGAATTGATTTATTAAATGTGAATATTCCAGAAAATCCAGTTGACGATGAATTTGAAGTTGTTAAATTAGGAAAAAGAATGTATGTGCCAGTGATGGAAAAAAGATTGGATCCAAGAGGTCAGCCTTATTATTGGATTGGTGGTGAACCTTACACTTCAGATGAAAAAGGAACTGATGGTTATGAATTAAAGGTTTTACAAAAAACTACAATAACTCCATTAAAAATTGATTTAACTGGAAATTTAAAAGTATTAAAGGATTATTTAGAGATTTAAATCCTTAAGTATCTTATCACGTTCTTTATAAAGTTCTTTAAAAACTTTTTCATCGGTGCATCCATCTTTTTTAAGTTGTGCTATTGTTCGGGTAATAGCTTCCAAATTACTTTCTAACTGATTAATTGACATAGTAATATATTAAAACATTAAAGTATATAAATTTAAAAAATATATAATAATATACATTAAAAGGGTTGAAAAATATGAATGACAAAGAGCAAGTAAATAAGTTGTTTAACCAATTTAAAAATAAAAATGTAATTGTAGAGTTAAGAGACAACAATCAAGCTGAAGGAAAAGTAATAGCTATCGATAATTATTTAAATATTGTTTTAGAAAATGAAAACGGTATTGAAACCTTAAAAGGTCAACTTCAATGCCTAAAATGTTATCCTTACCGTTATAAACATCACGTGCTATTTGAGCCGCACCGATAGCACCGGATTCTTTAGAAATAACTTTTAGCCCATATTTATTCTTGAAATATTTATTAATTTTATCTTCAAAGTTAAAAGGTTCTGTTGCGCTGCCAATTGATCCTGTTAAAACAATGCCTTCAATTTCGCTTTCACATACTGCATCCAGGCCTGCAATTTCCATAACAACAGTCATTATTAATGTGTCAATTGCCAGATGGGCCTTTTCATCCCCATTTCTATAATTTTCCAAGAGCTGATCTTTCATGTTGGCTACTTTGCCATCTATTCCGGCAATTTTAATTGCGCCCGCATGTGAAAAGCATTCATTTGCAGTTTTTCTGCCTTCATCAATGTCCCGTATCATTTCCAAATCGATTGGACCGTGAACAATTCCCATTGCTCCAAGACATGCATCCATAGCACCTTTTATTTTAGAATCTTCAATTAATATGTTAACACTATTAGATGATATATCTGCAACGATAAAATTTTTCCAATTTGTTTCGTTGATTGCATTATATGAAATA
>CACYVR010000032.1 GCA_902777885.1 uncultured Methanobrevibacter sp. | reverse complement strand
GCTTTAGAGAAAAAACCGTTATCCGAATTGGTTGCAGAGCTTCCTGTTTATTATGCAAGCAAAACCAAAATCGAATGTGCTGATGACTTAAAACAAAGCGTTATGGATAGCATTGCTGAAGAAATCAAGAACACAACCGATTTCAAATTGGATTTAACCGATGGTGTTAAAATCCTGAAAGATGATGGCTGGGTTATTATCAGGCCTTCAGGTACAGAACCTATTTTCAGATGCTTTGCAGAAAGTGACTCACAGGAAAAAGCCGATGAAATGACCGAATGGGGTCTCGGCTTAATTAAAAAATACAAAGAATAACTGAAGTAATTATTTACTTCATAATTTACTTTTTTTATAATTTTAACTTAATTCAAATAAATTAATTTCACTAAATAATTTAAATCCCTTATCCAGAGATAAAACTGCATCAATATTTAAATAATCTGAAATAATTATGCTAGAACAATCCACGTAACTTACTTTAAAAGTATTCTGATTATATTTTTTGAATATCTTAAATACTTTATCATTATAATCTTCAATATCATACTCATTGAAAATGAAAAAATTATCATTTAAATAGGAATATACAGTTTCTATCAATTGCGTATTCTTTGTTCTTTTCATTAAAACTGTAATTATTTCAATTAATATAGCATTACTAATATAACATTCATTTTTATCAATCAAATATGCATATTTTTTAGTCAGTTGATGATTAGAATCATTTTTTCTAAATAATGAGATAATAAATGAAGTATCGACAAATATTTTACTCATTCATACACCTCATCATCAATATCCCATTCTTCACCATCATCTTCTATTATTCCTAAAATATCATCAGTGGTGATTTTTTTTCTGCGGAATTTAGATATTCCATCAGCAGACAAACCTCTACATACATAATCATTGACTAATTCATTTATTCCCTGTTTTTTTACATCACTCATTAATGTAAGTTGATCCATTAAATCCTCTTCAATAACTATTAATTCCATTTTATTACCTTTTAGATTATTATTTTTATTGCATTCGACGGCTTCAAAGAGAAATTGATGAATTATCTCTGTTTGTGTTGTTTCATTTTCAAAAGCTATTCTTTTCAACTCTTTTAGCAAATCCACATCAAAATTAAAGCTAGTTTTTTTCGTATTCTTTTTAATAGAATTAATGTTAACACCACCTTAATTATTATTATAATTTAATGCCATAAATATGTAAGGTCATATTCATTTACCTACATTGAATTTTACATTTTGTAGTTTACCAAAAATTATTCAATACCAAATTAATTTCAAAAAAAGCAATTTAAAAGTAATATTTTATCAATAAAAGAATTTTAAGTGGTGTAAACAGTGATATTATAATGTTAAATAGTTAACTAGAAGTTATCAAGACATTCCTCTTTCAGGAAAAATGCATCCTCATTATCCGGATTTCTAAGCAAAACCTTATTGAAGCTGTCAACAGCCTCTTCAAACTTGCCCAGTTCCATCAGTACAACACCCTTATTCAGCAAAAAGTCAATGTTATTTTTTTCCAAAGAAATAGCTGTATTAAAGCATTCCAACGCCTCATCGAGTTTGCCCAAATCAATATAAGCATTTCCCATCCTATTAATGGCATCGGCATCCATTTCAGAATCATCCAGACAGACTTCAACAGCACGGTCAAATGATTCAATGGCCTCTTCCAGACGGCCCATGTCAGTTAAAAGGTTTCCTCTGGAGTTCCACACTTCAGGATTTTCACTGTCAATGACAATGAGCTTGTCATAAACCCTCAAAGCCTTGTCATATTCACCCAAAACCTCTAAAATAAATCCTCTCCAGTACAATACAATGGGACTGCTTGGAGAGTAGTTATAGGCAATGGTACTTGATTTAAAAGCACCTTCCAAATCGCCTGCATTTAAAAGAGCAATGGCCTTGTTGTTTAAAATGTAAACGTTGTCCGGTTCGATTTCCAATGCCTTGTCATAACATTCAATGGCTTCATCAAACTTTCCAAGCCTTGAAAGATTGTCTCCCTGCTTGTTTAAAAGATAGACATCATTTGGATCGATTCTTAAGGCCGCATCATAACACATTGTTGACTTGTCGAATTTACCGCTGTCGAAAAGAATATCAGCACGCTTGGTAATCATGGACTTTTCATCGATTTTATCCCCTTTCCAGTCATCAATGTCCAATTTTTCAAAATAAATAATCTGGAATTTATCGGAATTGTCGACTCTGCCACCATACATCTTTTTAAATTCCTTCAACATTTCTTTAGAGTCTTTAAATCCTTCTGCACGGGCAACATCATCATTGTCTATGATATCTTCAAAAGCAATATCCTCAACGTCAGTGACAATAGCTTCAAAAATTTTCATTTTCTCCTTTGAAACTAGATTCCAATAGCAGTATAGCCTGTCACCTTTCTTAAGAGGAGTTTTCCAAAGTTTTCTGATTGTTCTTCTTTTTTTGCCTGTAATTACATCTATGTCATTACTGGAAAATGATAAAATCGGCATTTTGAACCTCAGTTAATTATTCAATGATTTGCTCTCCGAATTCTGCAGTTTTTACTTTGACAATACCGTCAAATAATGGTTTTACGTCTTCGGCTAATTTTCTTAATTCGTGGGGATTGGGAACCTCCACCTTTTCCAGAGCGGGATCTAAGACATTTTTATTTCTGAATTGCTGAATGGTATAAACATCACCTTCAACGTCATTTACAAGGTTGTGAATATCTTTTTTAGTGTGTAAAGTTGGAACATATGTGGTTCTAACTTCCAAACGGACATTTTCATCACTGTTTAAAAGTTTCATTGATTTTTTAACCTGTGAACCGACATTTGAACCAGTAACCTTTCTGTACTTTTCAAAAGGCGCTTTAACGTCTAAAGAAACAAAATCCAATAATTTTAATTCCAATAATTTTTCAATTTTATCCGGATAAATGCCGCTTGTATCAAGTTTCGTTTTAAGACCTATGCTTTTAACATATGTGAAAAGCTCAATCAATGAATCAAGCTGCATGAGCGGTTCGCCGCCGGATATTACAACAGCATCTATAAAGTCTGCCGCATTGTCGATTTTGGATTTTACTTCTTCAAAAGTCTTTTGAGTATTGTCCTCTAAAAGCTCCACATTATGACAATATCTGCAGGCAAGAGGGCATTTGGACATGAAAATAACCAGAGACATATTTCCATGAAATTCAACAGAGGATATTAAAGAACCGCCAATATACATTAGTCTACTACCTCATGGGCGATTTCAATGAATCTTTTATTCTCTTCCATAGTGCATATGCTGATTCTTATCCAATATTCATCCAATCCCTTAAATGAAGTGCAGTCACGTACAATCATGCCTCTTTTCATGAATTCACGGGCGATTTCGGATGCAGTGTAACCCGTATCCTTAACTCCTATTAAAATAAAATTGGATTTTGAGGGAAATACGTTAAGGGAATCTATTTTGGAGAGCTCTTCAATAAGATAATCCCTGCTTTCAATTCCGTCTTTAATGGATTTTTCTATATATGCCTTATCCTTAAATGTATTGACTGCAGCAACATAGGACAATCTTGTCAGGGAAAATACTGGTTTGATTCTGTGCATGTATTCAATAATCTCTTCACATGCAAGACCGTAACCGATTCTCATTCCGGCAAGTCCAAGCACTTTAGACATTGTACGGATTATGAAAATATTGTCATATTCGTTGATTAAATCCTTATTTGTGACTTCAGAGTATTCAAAGTAAGCCTCATCAATGACGATTAAAATTTCCGGATTGTCATGGGCTATTTTTATCAGGTCATTTCTATCGATTAACGTTCCTGTAGGATTGTTTGGAGAGCACAAAAATATCATTTTGCTTTTAGGAGTAATCTTATCATAAATTGACTGAACATCCAAAACATTTTTCTCCAAATCCCATCTGGCATAAACCGGCTTTGCCCCGTACTGCTTTAACAGGTATTCATAATACATATATGACGGCAAGGGCACTATAAACTCATCACCCGGTTCAATGAATGTTTTTGCCAATACGTCAATGATTTCATCAGCACCGTCTCCGCCGATTATGACCTGGGAATCCTTAACGCAGGAATATTGTGCTGCAAGATGAACAACTTCCTTAAGCTGGGACTCGGGATACCTGTTGATGGAAGACAATTCCTCCTTAATGGCTTCAGTCGCCTTTGGGGAGGGACCCCATGGGTTTTCATTGGATCCCAGTTTAATAATGTCTTCCTTTTTCAATCCGAATTCTGCAGCTATTTCATCCTGTGACCTTCCGGGAACATATGAGTCCATATCACTTACAATCTGTCTTGGCTTCATGATTTAATCTTCCTTATACTGTTTGGAAAGTTTTACGTAATTGTCAGCGTTGGCCTGGATGTGTTTAATCTGTTCGGGGGTGACCTGCTTAATTAATTTGGCCGGAACTCCCAAAATCAAGCTGTTTTCAGGAAATTCCTTTCCTTCACTTACAACCGCTCCGGCACCGACAATGGAATTTTTTCCAATTTTTGCACCGTTCAGGACCGTTGCGTTCATTCCAATCAAGACGTTATCCTCCAATGTGCATCCGTGAACGACAGCGCCGTGACCGACAGATACATTTTCCTTAATTACAACAGGAAAGTCCTTAGAACAGTGGATTACGCAATTATCCTGGACATTGGAATTATTTCCTATTTTAATAGGGGCAGTATCTCCCCTTACAACGGCACCATGCCAAATAGACACGTCTTCACCAAGTTCAACATCACCAATTACTTGAGCACCAGGGCATATTACAATAGAGTCTTTTTTATTTTCCATAATATCACTAGTTTTAAATTATTTTTCATCTTTATTTTTATCTTGAACAATATGATTCTGCTTTAACAATACTCTTGTATTGGACGGCAAATCCTCATACAATAAAACGTTTGAACCGATTGTGGAGTTTGAACCGACTTTTACACCCGGAGAAAAACTGGAATTGATACCTGTTTTTACAGAATCCCCAATGATGGCTCCAAGTTTACGTCTTCCACTATCTTCAATTGCATCTTTGATTTTAGTTTTAACGTTTGCATTGTCAAAACGCAAATTAGCAATGTTGGTTCCTGCTGCAACATTACAGTTTGATCCGATTACAGAGTCTCCAACATAACTTAAATGACTTACATTAGTATTTTCCATGATTATTGAGTTTTTAATTTCAACGGCATTTCCGACATGGACATTATCGCCAAGGTAAGTATTTCCCCTGATATAACAGTTAGGGCCCACATCACAGTTTTTGCCTATGTAAACATTGCCTTCGATATAGACGCCGGCTTTTATAATACTTCCTTCACCCAAATGAACTTGACCATGGAGATGGGCTCCGTTTTCAACCTTACCCTTGATTTGAGTTTTCAAATTGCCGATTAATTCTTCATTGACTTCAATAAGTTCCCACGGTCTTCCGACATCTATCCAGTCTTTATCGGTTTTATGGCCAATGACCTTTTTGCCTTCATCAATCTGCATGGAAACTGAATCGGTAATTTCATATTCTCCCCTTTCGGATATTTCCGTCTTTTCGATTTTGCCGAAAATGTCTTTATTAAATACATAAATACCAGTATTGATTAAATTGCTGGGAGCATCTTCTTTTTTAGGCTTTTCTACAATGCTTTTGATGTTACCGTCCTCTATTTCAACTACACCAAAAGCGGAAGGGTCATCAACTTCAGTTAAAACCATCAATGTATCAGGCTTCAGCTCTTTATATTTTTTAATGATTTCATGAATAATCTCATCATCAAGTATAATATCTCCGTTTAAAACAAGCAAACTGTCTTCAATGAAATCTTCACCATATGAAATAGCATTGGCCGTTCCAAGGAAATCTTCCTGTGTTTTATAGGTGATGTTTACACCGAATTCGGAACCATCACCGAAATATTCTCTGACAATCTCTTCCTTATATCGGACAATTAATAAAATATCGTTAATACCATTATTTTTTAGCGCTTCTATGTTATATTGAATAATTGGTTTGCCTGCAACTGGCAACATGGTTTTAGGCTTCGTCAGTGTTAATGGCCTCATTCTTGAACCTTCACCAGCACTCAAAATTATTGCTTTCACTTTTATTACCCCATATAAATTAAAATTATTGTACAATATTATGTTTTTTCTAATATATTAACTTAGTAGCAAAAAATAATTGAGTATGTGAATGAGAAAATCAGTGCATTATTTTGATTTTAACTATAAAAATTTTAGTGGTATTGGTGAATTTATTAAGTTTAATAAAAGATATCTTTAATTTAAAAATAGGAAATAATCAAATGATAAAATCAGTTAAAGAGTATATGCATGAAGTGAGTTATTTTTTAAAATCTTGGTCAATGATTAAAAATATTAAAAAAATGAGGGTTCAAAAACCCTCAAAAAAGAGTGTTTAATTTTAATTCCTGCGTCTTCTTAAAGGTATGAATAGCAAAATAATCAATAACAACATCATTATTGGATTACCAGTAGCTTTGCTGTCCATTGGGACATGATCAGGCTGTGGAGTATCTGGTTCAACAGGAACAACCGGTTCAACAGGATCAACAGGATCAACAGGTTGGTCACCGCCAATGATACTTACATCAGCATTAGCGCTGACGTTGCCGGCCATGTCTGAAAAGACAGTAGCGACATTTGTAACATTACAAACTTTAGTAGCATTACATACAATTGTAAAGCTCACACTTTCACCAGGAGCTAAACTACCGGAGTAATAATATGCATTACCCACTTTAGACCATCCATCACCAGCGAAACTTACAAATTCTAATCCGTCTGGGAGTTCATCAATGACAAATATGCCATTAAGAACAGCAGTACCACGGTTCAATACAGTAATGTTAAATGTTACTAATTCACCAACAGTAACTGTTGTTTTATCAGCAACTTTAATTAAAGCAATATCCGGAACTGTAATAACAACAGTAGAATTATTAGAATATGCTTTTGAAGTAGCATTACTGGTTAAATTAGAACCTGCAATAACTTCCGGTACGAATACGCCTTCTTTAGTAGTGTTGAAGTATAAAGTATAACTGATAGATTCACCTGGGTTTAAAACACCAGTGTAAACAAACCTATCACCGACTTTACTCCAGTTTTCACCTTCAAATCCAGTGTATATTAATCCTTCAGGGAAAATGTTTAAAACATAAACATCACCGAGGACACAATCACCATCGTTTGTAACGATTACAGTAAAGCTAACAGGATCACCGACAACCACATTAGGAGTATTGGATATTTCACGAACAGTTAAACTTGGAGTTGAAACAACAGTAGTGTTATTGGAATATGCTTTTGAAGTAGCATTACTAGT
>CACYVR010000031.1 GCA_902777885.1 uncultured Methanobrevibacter sp. | reverse complement strand
AAAATAAAGTCATTAAATTTACATTACAAGGAACTACCTACGACAGAACAACCAATCGTGATGGATATGCTTCAATTGCCATTAATTTAAACTCCGGTAAATATGGTATTGTTTCCAGATATGATTCCATAAGTAATTCTAATGCTATTGAGGTCAAATCAACCATTATAACAAAAGACGTGATTAAATATTACAGAAATGACACTCAGTTTTATGCCACAATTCTTGACAGTCGGGGAAATCCTATTAAAAATCTCAAAGTTAGAATGAACATTAATGGTGTTTTCTATGACAGGACAACTAATGGTGCAGGAGTTGTAAAATTGAATCTTAATCTTGAAGCAGGTATTTATATATTAACGCTCACTAATCCTTTGAACGGTGAAATGCAGTCTAGTACTATCAGAATACTCCCAAGATTGGTGGAAAATCACGATTTGGTTAAGTATTATAAGAACGCATCCAGATACTCCGTTAAAGTGTTATCTAAAACGGGCCATGAGGAAGCCGGTAAAATCGTATTATTTAATATTAATGGTGTGTTTTACAGTCGTACAACCAATTCTAATGGTGTTGCCAGTTTAAATATCAATTTAAATCCTGATACTTACATTATCACTGCAGAATATGAAGGATCTAGAGTTTCAAATAAAGTTACTGTTTTGGATATAATGAAAACCAATGACTTAATAAAACAACACGGCAGCGCATCCCAATTTAAAGTCACGCTATTGGACGGTCATGGCAATCCATATCCAAATCAGACAATAACATTTAATATTAATGGTGTCTTTTACACTCGTACAACCAATTCTAATGGTGTTGCAGGTTTAAACATTAATTTGCAGGCAGGAAAATATATAATTACCTCATCATTCAATGGTTTAAATCATGGAAATACGGTGACGATTTATTAATTAGGTTTTTATAACCTAATTTTTCTTTTTTTTCATAATTAATGCAGAAAATGCCTTTTAACTTTCATGTATCCTTCACTTAATATTATTGAAGTGATTATAATAAATGCTAAAACAGCAATTGCGATTCCCAAATTTGTTTCAACATGTAAAAAGTAATTGATGTATGTTAAGAAAAGAATCAGCGCCCACTGAATAATATATATTACTGTAACGTTGTTGCTGGTTCTTCTGATGAAATCTATAACTGCAGGTGATGATTTTTTAGCCACGAAATAGAACAGGGAACCGATGAATAATGACACTATGATTAGAATTACCATGTCCGAAAGGGGTGCATGGAGATAGTTCAGTTTTTCAGGAACGGTTCCTCCGGTAACTGAAAACATATTCTCCAAAAAAATTAAGCCCACAATCAGCATGATGAAAGTCAAAGTAGAGGTAGGCTTTATTATTCTGGTGTATAGCTCATCCTTGTCATTGCATGTTATTAAATTTTCTCCAAAAAGCATTCCGCAAACAGGAATGATGAACCAGTTTAGGATAGGAAAACAGCTGACAATTTTCATGCCAGATGTTTCAATGAAGTGGCCTAAAAACTGGTTCAAGTACATGTTGCTGAAAGTAAAGTCTGGACAATATGATGCAATCAGGGAAAATCCTAAGCTTACTATAAATATTTTGATTGATTTGACATTATACCATTTAAAGATTCCTACCAGTATAAAACTTAATCCGGCAAACTGCAGGATGTCATTGGTTATGAATGATAATAATGAATACTCCAACGGTACGCCTGCAGCATAATTTGAAAGAAAATACATTGTATTTATAATCAGACCCAACATCAGTAGCTTGATTCCACGAACAATGAATTCTCTTGGAGAATCATGACGTGTATACGCCATTCCAATACCCATTGCAAACATGAATATTGGTGCTGAGCACTGGGTAAATATGAATACTATCTCTGTTATTTTTCCATAATCCACACTGCCGAAACTGCAAAATGCAAAATAATGTGTAATTATCATGAGTATAATTGCAAAGACTTTGGCAAAATCCCATTCAATCTGTCTTCCCGTGTTTACTTTTTGAGTAGCGAAAAGTTTTACCATAATCTTTTGTTATATATTAATATCAATAAATAGTTATTGCATAGTGTCTTCAAGTGTAAAAAAAATAATTTGAAAGAATCCTAAAAAATTTTACAGATTCAAAAAAGGAAAATTTAATAGCTATTTGTTACTAGCTATTAATTTACGTGCTGCTTTTATATCAGTATTGTAAATATGGCCTGATGTGGAGTGGTAATGGATTCCTCCAAAGTTTAATTTTTCACCAAGCAATTCTTTATTTAACTCTTCTTTCATTTTCATACCCATATATGCAATGAAAAACATATTTGAATAGAATGCTCCGTAAATATCATTACTTCTAAAGATACAGTGGATTGTTAATTCATTGTCCCTCACAATGCATTGCAGGAACTGTAAACATGGGATATCTTCTGCCTCAGCATCATCTATTGGATTAATTGTCACTGCAACTGCGCGGTTTGATCCTGTAGCATTTAGAATTCTATTTTTCATGCTTTCAAACTGATCTACATCAAAATGTGCAAAGATACGGTTTGGGTAGGTATATACGAATCCCTGTGTGTTGTTGATGATATCCGGGTCTTCAACTGACTGGACATATTCATATAATGCATCACTTTTTATAGGGCATCCTTCCATGTCAAATTTTCCGGCTTTAATGTCTGCCAACATCATGGCTGTAGTGTAATTTTGATATTTTGCTCTGAATTTCAAGTTTAAAGGGTCATCTATTATGTAGAAATTTCCTAAACTTTCCAATAAATGATGATTACTGTCCTTATAAGTTTCTTTACCTTCTTTTAAAATTTTATTGACGAAATCTAAATAACATTGATTAATACTTAACATCTTAAACAATCCTTTTATAAACTAATAATTAACTTTATTTTTATAATTATAAAAAAGTAATGGATAATGAAATAATAAAATTCATTATTTCTTAACTAAATCAAACATCAGTTTAAATAGTTCCTTTGCTTTGTTTGTGGAATCCTGGTCTGTAATGTCTTCAGGTATTTCATATACAAATGTAGGATAACCTGCGTCAGCTATCGGTTTTGAAACAAGTATTGCAGAAGTTGCTTTTAATGGCTGTGATTTATCTGTAGGGAAATATTTGAAATCACTTGTATCTGCTATTTTTCGAGAAAGTTCAACAGATGCATTGTCCATTGCAGGTGTAGCCAAATAATATCCATCACCATATCCTTCAATATGTGAATGACTGATAATAACTGCTTTTGCATGGGTGGTATTAACATCCGGATTGACGTAATCGTGAACCAGGCTTTCACCATTGTCACGGCTTGCCTGATACTCAGTAGGATTTTTTGTTACATTAACATGATATACTGTAAATTTAACGTCATGGTCTTTTGCAAATTCTTTTGCCGCTTTAATTTCGGGTTCAATAGATAATTTTTCTCTTGGATGGATTCCTGCGATTAAAACAAGTTCAGTTTCAGCATTAGCATTTCCGAACACATATTTGTCAACTGTACCTAAATCGTTTTCCCAATGATTTATGGCCTTATCGCTAGTAGTATGGGAAGTGAAATCATGAGCAAACAAAACACCAACTATGGCTAGACAAACTACAATTATAATAATTTTTGTTTTATTGTCGATAATATCACCATTTATTAAAAAAAATAAATTCTACTATGCATTTTCGGTCATTATAGGAACGACTTGTTTTTTACGTGAAACCACACCTTCTAAAAGTGCTGTATTATCTTCTAACTTTACGCCATATGCTTTTTCAACTAAAGCAGCATCTTTTCCTAAAACTATGACTTGGGAGTTGCTGTTGACGATATCGGTAATTAGAAGGATGAATAAATCCAAATCTTCTTTTTCGATGATTTTTTCAATGCCTGCTTCAAGTTCATCTTTCATTTCCAAAACGTCAGGAATGCTTGCAGTATTGACCTGATTTACAATGGATTTTACATCCTTAAAGTCAATTTGTTTAGCATCCAAATCAAGGATTTCATCAATGGTAAAACTTGAAAGGTCAGTTCCGGCTTTTAACATTTCTAAACCGTATTCTTCGTAATCAATATCAGCTATTTTGGCTAACTCTTCAACAGCTTTTTTATCATCGTCAGTTGTAGTTGGAGATTTTAAAAGCAATGTGTCTGATATGATTGCAGATAACATTAAATGAGCAATTTCAGCTTTAATTTCAACATTATTTTCATTATATAATTTGTATAATATAGTTTCACTACATCCGACAGGTTCTGCTCTGTAAAATAAAGGATATGAAGTTTCTAAAGCTAGTTTATGGTGATCTACAACTTTTTTAATATTCATTTTTTCCAAATTGTCAATTGATTCGGATGGGCTGTTGTGATCAACCAAAATCACATCGCTTCCATCTTCAAGAGATTCAATTAATTCGGGAGCTTCAATATTTAAATAATTTAAAACAAATTCTGTTTCTTTATTAATATTACCTAATCTACATGCTACAGCATTTTCATTTCCAAGCTGTTTTTCTAATTCACACATTACTAAACTAGATGTGATTGTATCTGTATCTGGACTTTTATGTCCGAAAATATAAGTCTTATCCATATTATCACTTTTGAAATTATATTCATATATTAATATGTAATTATAAATTAATAAATAATGTCATTTTTAGACTCATATTTCAAATATTTGAAAAGCGCATTTGTAGAACATAAATTTCTATTTATTTTTACAATTCTATTTGCGGCTTTCTGCTGGATTGCCGCATATTTCATGGCAAATTTAATATTCACGCCACAAGAATTAACGGATTATGAATATTTGGCTCAAGAAACGTTTTTCTCTTTTGAGGACATGCTATATATAACTGTTAACAACTGCATGATTAATATAATAAGTTATATTGAATCAATATTTATCTGTTATGGTCCGGTTTATGACATGATATTGAATTTGGGAATGTCAGGAATTACTTCAAGGGCAACTGAGCTTGCATGTGGGGATCCGTTTTTGTTTTTAAAGTTGACTTGTCTTCATGGATTTTTTGAAGATTTAAGTACAATTTTAAATAGCTTTGCAGGATTCTTATTGTTTTATTTCATCGTAAAAACAGTTAAAGATATTTTCAAACCTTCCAAACATCTGGCCAATGGTGCCATTACAAATTCTTTGGAAATTAATAAAAAGATGTTATATCAGTCATTGGCGGTTTTCATACTGGCTTTTCTTGTAATGATACTTGCGGGATTTTTGGAGGAATATGTCAGCATACCTTTTGGTAATATGATAGCCAGCATATTCTAGCATTATTTTTTTTAAACAAAATCACCATATATTTTTTTAATTTTAATATTGTTTAAAATAATTATTAATTTCATATTATTTGTTTTAGGCCCTTTTTTGTTTAGTTAATTATTTTTATGTTAAATAATAAAGTTATACTTATGGTAAAAGTAAGTATTTTGGGTGCAACCGGTGTAATCGGAAAAAATGTCGCATTCACCTTGGCAAGGGCAGATACTGTAGATGAAATAGTATTGTTTACAAGGCCTCAAAGTTTGGATAAGGCAAGGGGTGAAACATTTGACATGTATGATGCATTGGCTGCAGAAGATATTGATTGTAAATTGACCCCGTCATCTGATTATGACGATATAAAAAATTCAAAAATTGTATTAATTTCAGCAGGTACTCCTAGAAAAGAAGGAATGAAAAGATTGGATCTGGCTGTTCCCAATGCCGAAATTGTTAGAAACTATGCGGAACAAATTGCTATTCATGCTCCAGATTCCATAATTATGATAGCTACCAATCCTGTTGATGTAATGACGACCATTGCTCTTGAAGCGTCAGGATTTGATAAAAGAAAAGTAATAGGTATTGGAAACCACTTGGATTCACTAAGATTAAAAGCATATTTCTCTAATCAATTAAATATTAACGGTTCGGAAGTCCATACAAGGGTGGTTGGAGAGCATGGTGACCGCATGGTTCCTTTATTGAGTTCAACAACTATTGGGGGTATTCCGTTAAAGTACTTTATTAAATCCGTTGATATGGATGTTGCAAGACTCATTAAAAGACTTAGAAATGCAGGAAATACTATTATATCTAAAAAGGGGGCTACAGAATATGGTCCGTCTTTTGCTATTTCAAATCTGATTTCAACAATCATCAATGATACACATAAAGTATTGACTGTCAGTACTTATTTGAATGGTGAAATTGCAGGAGTAAGTGGCGTATCTCTAGGTGTTCCCGTTGTCTTATCTAAAAAAGGTATTGCAATGGTAGTTCCTATTCATATGAATGATTATGAGCAGAAAAAGTTTAGGGAAGCTGCACAAGTAGTCAGACAAACAACAGAAGAAGTTAAAAATAGTTTCAATTATTGAAGTAAATATTAAAGAAGATATAATGGTTCAATTGAAAAAATTGCCATATGCTGTTGTAAAAAATAAAAAATGGATTGAAAAGTAGCAGTTCTACTTTTAAAATAATGCTGGCCCGCCCATTTGCTGGCTGACAATATTGCCCAATTGGGGAGTAATAAAACCTTCAATTAATGCGGCAACTGCAAATAAAACTACAGCTATTGTAAATAGGATAACAACATGCTTTAATGTCTTTTTATTGTTCGTGTAAGCTTCACTAAATGTATTTTTTTGGATTTTGTCCTTCAAAACACGAAATATAAATAAAAATAAGAGTATTCCGCTGGTACAGCTGCAGAAAAATGCCGGAATTTCAAGTATTCCGTGAGGTACAATTAATGCCATATACATTATTAAATCATATGTTGATTTGATTGTATGGCCTGCCATGAAACCTATTACAAAGCCATTGATAGATATGGCTAAAAATGCATAGAGTGCAAAAAATATAGAAGCAAATAATGTTATTAATGCTGAGGTTTCGTTGTGTACCATTATATTTACTGCATCGATTGATGTGACATTTCCTTCAAGCATTGCTTCTTTTAAAACTGGCATTAATATTGATGATATGTCATCTGCAAAAATAATGCCTAAAATAAAATTTATGATAAAAATAATGATTAATACTGCAAATATTTTTCTGTTTTCACTGAAAGCTTCTTTAATTTCATTTTTAATATCCATCACTTAATTTTTGGATTTTCATGGTATATAAAATTAAACTTTAAATATGTGTTAGACATAATATAATAACATGAATAAAATAATATTGTTAATTCTATGCTTATTTATATTCATAGTGGGCATGGCATTTGTATCTGCAAAAGAAGATACTCATTTCGAAATAGAAAAAGACTCTTCGGGTTATTCTTCTATAGTAACACTAAAGGATTCAAGCAATAATCCTGTACCAAAGGTAAAATTCTCCATTAAGATAACAAAACCTAACGGCAGTACAAGAACATTGCCTTCCAAAACACTAAATAAAACAGGTCAAAATATTTTCTATTTGGGTTCTACAAATGGAAATTATGTTATTAATGTAGAATTTAAAGGAAATGCCAAATACAATCCTTCAAAATTAACAAAAACAATAACTGTAAATTC
>CACYVR010000030.1 GCA_902777885.1 uncultured Methanobrevibacter sp. | reverse complement strand
GATTTTGCTCACAGATATGCTGAAGGACAGGCATTTGAAAGATTTTATGAAGGATGTCAATATGTTGATTTGGTTGAGGATAAAACCAAAAAACTTTCATGTGAAGTTTATGACTGTGAATATGCTAATGTTCAGCCGGTTTCCGGTGTAACTGCTAATCTTGCAGCATTTTTTGGTTTTTCCAAACCTGGTGATAAAGTAATGGCTTTAGAAGTTCCTTCAGGAGGACACATTTCTCATGCTGATGTAAGTGCGGCAGGTATTCACGGTCTTAAAACAGTTTTTCATCCATTAGACAATAATATAATGAACATTGACATTGATGCAATGAATAAAAAAATCTTGGAAGAAAAACCAAAAATTATTTTATTCGGTGGAAGTTTATTTTTATTCCCTCATCCAATTAAAGAAGCTCGTGAAGCTGCTGATGAAGTTGGAGCTACTGTAATGTATGATGGGGCTCATGTTTTAGGTCTTATTGCAGGAGGCCAGTTCCAACAACCTTTAAAAGAAGGTGCGGATTTAATGATGGGAAGTACTCATAAAACTTTCCCTGGTCCACAGGGAGGTATTATCCTTTCCAGTAAAGAAAATGAAGAAATCATCGATAATGCAGTTTTCCCGGGTGTTGTTAGTAACCACCATTTACACCATTTACTAGGTTTAGGTATTGCTACAGCTGAAATGTTGGAATTTGGTGAAGCTTATGCAAAACAAACTATTAAAAATGCTCAAGCTTTAGGACAAGCAATGTATGAATTAGGATTCGATGTATTATGTGAAAATCAAGGATTCACTGAATCTCATCAAATTGCAGTTAATTTAAGTTCTGTTGGATCAGCATCCCTTATTGCAAAGGACTTAGCTGACAATAATGTTGTTTTAAATAAAAACCTCTTGCCTGGTGATGACAGAGATAATTCAGATAATCCGTCCGGTATCAGAATAGGTACTCAGGAAATTACCAGAAGAGGATTAAAGGAAAAAGAAATGGGTGAGGTTGCTGAATTCATTAAGCGTGTTGCAGTTGACAAGGAAAATATTGCAGACGAAGTTGCTGAATTCATGAATCAATACACAACCTTGGATTATGCATTTTCCAAAAAAGATGCTTATGAATATCATAAATTATAGATTACTATGAGAATAGGGTTTGCTATTACGGGAGCAGGTCATTTACTCAATGAATCTGTTCAGGTTGCTGAAAAACTTGCCGAAAATCATGAAGTCACAATATTTCTTTCAGGTGCTGCTGAAGAAGTATTGAAGATGTATGGGCTTTATGAAAGGGTTGCCAGATTAACTGGCGGTAAATACAGAGAACTTGCTACAGATTCAAACCAAAAATTTTCATTTCCAATAACGGGCCGATTCTCTTTAGGTAAATATGATTTACTCATTGTTTCACCCGCTACTGCCAATACTGTATCTAAAATCGTTTATGGTATTGCTGATTCTTTAGTAACAAATGTTGTTGCACAGGCGGGTAAAGGTGCTGTTAAGACTTTCATGGTTCCTGTTGATATCCATCCGGGACCTGTTGATACTGTTTTACCTTCAAAAGTTGAAAAAGATAAATGTCAAAATTGTGATGATTGTGTTGCATCCTTGGCATGTCCTGAAGGTGCGATTATTCCTCATGATGAAATTGATTTAACAAAATGTGTTGGATGTGGACAATGTAGGAATACCTGTCCATATGATGCTATTTCTGAAGGTAAAATAATTACTATTTATATGCGGGATATTGACATTGAAAATACCCGCAAATTATCTGAAATAGATGATATTCAAATATTTGAACATCCTCATGATATTTTAGATAATTTGTAAAAAACTTTTTCGTGCTAGAATTATTCGTTTTATGGGGCTTTAAAATCTAATTTATCCCCAATATTTAATTTTATTGAATTTTCTTTTACTTCAAAAACATATTTTGCTTTTTTTGATGTTTTATAATATTTCCAGGGTTTTAAGGTGACTTTATCAAAAACAATTTTATTTTCATCTAAAAAATAAATATCAATTGCAAAGCGCATAAAACAGGTGTGAATACTTGATCCATATTTTAAAATAATCAATAATCCATAATCAATATCCTTTTTAAACATTAGGCCAATAAGTCTTTTGAAATAATTGTCAGCAATTTTTATTTTTATCATGAGTTATTGCTTTTTTACTTTATTTATATTAAATTTAACTCATTTTTAAAAGCAATATTGACCTGACTTTGTAATAATGTATGGATATAAAAGTGTAATTTTGCAATCATATTTTGATACAATTAGACAAAAGTCTTTTTTTCAATTTCCCCGCTTTGCATATCCTTTAAGGCATTTTCAAACTCTTCAGTTGAAAATACTCCTGGAATAATAAGCCTTTCTCCATTATGATTTAATATAAAACACGGTGTTGCTGTAATTCCATATGAAACAGCTTCTTCTGCATCAAGGTATGCTTCAATATTGTAGTAGTTGTTTTCAAGAATTTTATTTGCTTCACTTTCTTTCAATCCGCATGAAATAGCTATTTCACTTAAGATTTTAATGTCTGCAATATTTTCATTTTTAACCATGTTTGCATAAAATATTTCTTCAACAAGCTTTAATGTAATTTCAGGATGCACATTTTGACAGAATTTAGATAATCTTAGCGCATCTTTTGAACTTGTAAGCAACATATCTTTATAATTTATTTTCAGGCCCTCTTCAAGTGCAGTTTCTTCTATTTCTCTGATTTTTCTTGAAGCATCTTCCGGGCTCAATCCATATTTTTCGCAATATCTTTCAGTAGTGCTCATCGCAGGTCTTTTCCTGGCTGAAGGTTCAAGTTCAAATGCTTTTATTTCCCATTCGGCATCTATACCTAACTTTTTGCAACATTTCTTGAGTCTTTCAAGTCCAATATATGAATACGGACAGTTAAAATCAATTAAATAAATAATATTCATATTACATCATCTTGTTTTTTGCATTAAA
The DNA here is from genome assembly GCA_902777885.1 of uncultured Methanobrevibacter sp. Taxonomy (GTDB): domain Archaea; phylum Methanobacteriota; class Methanobacteria; order Methanobacteriales; family Methanobacteriaceae; genus Methanocatella. Next base: position 4,850 of record CACYVR010000030.1, on the reverse strand, counting down.
AATTTCTTATTTTCAACAATTTTTATATAATAATTAAGATATAGTTAATACTGAATATTTAATTATGTTGATATAATATTATTGGTGAAACTATGAATGAAATAGCTAGAACATTTACATCAGAATCAGTAACTCAGGGACACCCTGATAAAGTTGCAGATATTATTTCTGATGCTATATTGGATGCATATATGGCACAGGATAAAAATTCACATGTTGCATGTGAAACTTGTGTGACTACTGATTTTTGTATGGTATTTGGTGAAATAACCTCATCAGCTCATATCTCAGAAGAAGAAATTGAAAAAATCATTAGAGATACAATTATTGAAATCGGTTACGATAATCCTGATTTGGAATTTGATGGTCATACCTGTAAAGTTGAAAATAGGCTTCATGAACAGTCTGCAGATATCAATCAGGGTGTAGATCGTGGGGATGAAGAAACTGGAGCTGGCGATCAGGGTATGATGTTTGGTTTTGCAACTAATGAAACTGACTCATTAATGCCTTATCCAATTGATTTAGCCCGTAAATTAACAAATAAATTAACTGAACTTAGAGAAACTGGTGAAATTCCATATTTAAGACCTGACGGTAAGGCACAGGTATCAGTAAATTATGATAAGGACGGCAATGTTGTTTCACTTGATGCAGTCGTATTGTCAACCCAGCATGATGATAGCGTATCAGATGATCAGGATAAATTAAAAGAGGATATTCGTGAAAAACTCTTTAAGGCAGTCATTCCAGATGGATTGATAACTGAAGATACTAAAGAACATATCAATCCAACAGGTAAGTTTGAAATCGGTGGTCCTCATGGGGATGCCGGGCTAACTGGTCGTAAAATAATTGTCGATACATATGGTGGATATGCTAGACATGGTGGAGGAGCATTTTCAGGTAAAGACTGTACTAAAGTAGATAGAAGTGCATGTTACATGGCAAGATACATTGCAAAAAACATTGTAGCTAGCGGACTTGCTGAAAAATGTGAAATTCAATTATCTTATGCAATTGGAGTTGCAGAACCAACTTCAATCATGGTTGATACTTTTGGAACCGGTGCAGATGTTGACTTTGATAAAATAGTACGTGAAAACTTCAAATTAACTCCTGATGGAATCATCGAAACATTAGGTTTAAGAGATACTACTTATAAACAAACTGCTAAATACGGTCATTTTGGTATTGAAGGTCTTCCATGGGAAAAAACTGATAAGGCTGAAGATTTGAAGAAATACATTAAATAACTTTCCTCTTTTGAGGAAATTTTTTAATTCTTTTATTTTAATATAATTAATTTATTTTTCAGTTTAAAAATAGTCCAGTCAATATCATCTTATTTTCTATACATATTATTTCTTAAAATTCTTTTTCATGCAGATAACGGTTTTATCTTCTCGAAACTCTTCGAAATTGTCGGTTTTAAAGTAACCCAATTTTTTGTATAATCTTATTGCAGCATGATTCTTTTTTCCAGTTACGATATGGGAATTTTTAAAACCCTTTTCAATAGCATCTTTTTCCAATTCTTTGATGATATCGGATGCAATTCCTTTTTTTCTGTATTGCTTTTTGACATATACCCTTTTGAATTCAACGCTTTTTTCATCTGATGCTCTGTAGCTTGCACATGCAATCGCTTCATCATCGTCCATCATTAAAATAACAATGTGGGGAGTTTTGAATTCGTTATATTCTCTGTATTTTTCCAGTTCATCTCCGATGTTCATGTAGTATCCATAATCAAGCTCTTCAACAAGCTTTAGGAATTGTTTATCTTTTTCATCTGTCAGTATAGTTTTCATTTCATGACCTTTAAAAGTATATCAAAATTTAGTTTAACATATACTTATTTTTTCTAAATAACCTATTAAAATTCTTTATTCATAATTTAGCATGATTGCTTTTTCACGTGATTATCTACTTCTCAAAAATTTTAACAAACATGATTGGATTTTAATTTTAAAGGATTTAATTACTTTATTTTTTTTGACTTAATATTTCCTGGCTAATATTTTATAAATCTTTTAATTTTTTAAAATATTCAAAATTTGTAAAAACCTTTATTTATTATCTTAAACAAAAAGATACATATTATAGATTATTAATTTTTGAGGAGTTACAATGCCAATAAAAGAGGCAGATAAATCATACGATCACGATAAAATAGAGAAAAAAGTTCAAAAATTCTGGAAAGAATATGATACTTTTAAAAAAGTAAATGAACTTAGAGAAAAGGGTCCTAAATACTCATTTTTGGATGGACCACCATACTGTAGTGGTAAAATACATTTGGGCACAGCTTGGAATAAGATTATTAAAGATTCATTTTTACGTTATAAATCAATGAATGGATTTAGTTTAAGAAGACAAGCTGGATGGGATATGCACGGTCTTCCTATTGAAAATAAAGTAGAACACTTGATGGATATCCAATCCAAACAGGAAATTGAAGAGAATATTGGAATTGCTGCTTTTGTGGATAAATGTAGAGAATTTGCTATTGAAAATAAAATAGCTATGGAAGAGCAGTTTGACCAGTTAGGTGTTTGGATGGATTGGGATGATCCATATATGACCTTAGATCCAAAATATATGGAATCCTCCTGGTGGACACTTAAAAGAGCAAATGAACAGAAATTACTTGTTAATGACCAAAGAGTTATCAGCTGGTGTCCTCATTGTGGAACTGCACTTGCAGCTGCTGAAATTGAATATGAAGAAAAGGTTGATCCATCTATTTATATCAAATTCCCTGTTAGGGGTGAAAAAAATACTTATTTCCTAGTTTGGACGACCACTCCATGGACATTGCCTGCAAACATGGCCATTTGTGCAAATCCTGATTTTGATTATGTTTATGTTTCTAAAGACGGTGAAACTTATATTTTGGCTGAAAATTTAATGGAAGATGTTTTAGGCCGCCGAATTAAGATTCACAAAACTAAAATTCCTGCAGAAAATGATGATGAAGAAGATAAAATCATTGAAGAAAAAGAAGTAATGTATGAAGTCATCAAAACAGTTAAGGGCGAAGACCTAATTGGATTAAGTTATGATTACATACTTTTAGATGAAGTTCCAAAACATGCTGAATTCGATGAATTGGATTCTGTTCATAAAGTATTGCCTGGAGATCATGTTGAACTTGGTGAAGGTACTGGTTTGGTACATACAGCACCAGGACATGGTCCTGATGATTTTGAAGTAGGTCAGGCAAATGGAATTCCAATATTTTGTCCGGTAGGTGAAGACGGATGCTTCACAGAAGATGCTGGAAAATACGCTACTAAATTTACAAAAGATGAAAACCCTCAAATCATTGAAGATTTAGAAAATAAAGGTTTAATGTACAGAACAGAAACTATTGAGCACAGATATGGGGTATGTTGGAGATGTAAAACTCCTATTATCTACAGAGCTACTAAACAATGGTTTTTAAAAGTAACTGAAATTAAACAAAAAATGCTGGATGAAATTGGAAAAGTAGAGTGGGTGCCTAAATGGGCTGGTGAAGGAAGATTCTATGATTGGGTAGATAATGCTCGTGACTGGACGATTTCAAGACAAAGATTCTGGGGTATTCCAATTCCTATTTGGGAATGTCCGGATTGTGGGGAATTAAAAGTAATAGGTTCTCTTGATGAATTAAAATCTGAATCATTAAATGAAATTAATGTAAGTGATTCTGAACTTATTCACAGGCCATATGTTGATGAAGTTGAAGTAAAATGTGATAAATGTGGTCAAACAATAAAAAGAATTCCTGATGTTTTGGATGTATGGATTGATTCAGGAGTAGCGGGATGGGCTTCTCTTTACTATCCTGAAGAAAAGGATAAATTCCAGGACTGGTTCCCATATGATTTTATTACAGAAGGTCATGACCAAACCCGTGGATGGTTCTACTCACAACTGGGTACTGGAGTTATTTCTATGGGTAAAAGTCCATATCAAAAAGTTTTAATGCACGGATTTGTCTTGGATGAAAATGGGAATAAAATGTCTAAATCATTAGGAAATGTTGTATCTCCTGAAGAAGTAATTGAAAAATACGGTGCAGATGTGCTCAGATTCTATTTATTATGGGCTTCAAAACCATGGGATGATTTAAAATTCGTATGGGAAGAACTTTTAAACATTAACAAGATGTTTAATATCTTATGGAATGTATATGTATTTTCAACCACTTACATGGCATTGGACAACTTCAATCCTGTTGAATTAACTGAAGATGATATGATTTTAAGACTTGAAGATAAATGGATTATTTCCAAAGCAAATACATTAGTTAAAGAAGTTGCAGAAGAAATTGATAAATTATATTTCCACAATGCCACAAGAAAAATCAATAATTTCATATTGGAAGACTTAAGCCGCTGGTATGTTAGGCTTATCCGTGGAAGAACCTGGGTTGAAAGTGATGATCCTGATAAATTAGGTGCTTACTACAGTTTATACACGGCACTTGTTAAATTAATATCTGTTTTATGTCCTATCGCTCCTCACATTTCAGAAGAAATCTATGAAAATCTTGTAAAAGGTGTTAATCCTGATGTTCCTGAAAGTATTCACATGAATGACTGGGGATATGATGAAGATGCAATCGATGAGGAACTTGAAGCTAAAATGGACGTTGCCCGTGAAGTAATTGAAGCATCAATCAGAGCAAGGGACATGGCACAATATAAACTCAGATGGCCGGTTTCAGATATTACTGTTGTATCTCAAGATGATAATGTTTTAAAAGCTATTGAGGAATTAGAAGATATTATTAAAGATCAATCTAATGCAAAAGATGTTTTAAGAGCTAAAGAATTTGATAAATTATCATTCAATGC
>CACYVR010000029.1 GCA_902777885.1 uncultured Methanobrevibacter sp. | reverse complement strand
AGGCAATGCTATAAGAGTCCCCAAATCTCCCAATTGCTGTAAAATTAAAGCGGGACCCACATTAAATATATCATCCATAGATTGACCGCTTGAAATTGCCAATTTAGCAATTAAAACACCAATGAATAAAACCATTACTCCTTCAGCTACTTTAGCCTGTCTACTACCTACAAATTTAATAGGTTTTGCTAAAAAAAGAGCCAAACCCATAACCAGAGCATATAATAAAGGCAATAAAACAATTTGAATGTTGTCAGTTAAATCAATTTCAATGACTCCTATAAACATGGAAATGATTACTAAAACTAAAACAACAATGTGTAATTTATATTCTATCCAAGGCGGCCTCTTTTTAACAGCCCTGTCGGTTTTTTCCCTAAAAGGATGTGTCTGATCACTAATAAAATCTCCCCCAAAATCATGTATAATCAGACCAGATAGTATCCAATCATACTAATTAAAAATAAATTATAAAAAAGAAGTATATAAATACATAAGATTTTATACACAATAGTTCTAAAATTAGGAAAGAAAATATGGGAAATAGAAAGTGATAATTCCTAAAAAGTGAACAAATAAAAACATGTTAAAATAATTTAAATTTAAAAATAAAAATAAAAAACAAATTAATATATGAAATTACATCCTACAAAGTGGTTTTGACAAGTGCCGACGTGCACTAACCGGTGTTTCATAAAACTGACCATTATTTAAAAATCTTTCAATTTTTATGGACACTTTTTGTGAAGATTTTATTCTCTTTCCGCATTTTTTACATTTGAATCCCTTATCTTTTCCGGCAGAAGACATTCTTTTTCCACATTCACAAATCGGATTTCTGTACTCAACATCATTCAACTTGACTGCCTGAAACTTTTCAATGTTGAATGTGTTCTGCTCACCGATACCGCCGAAAAGTCTTATAACATCACCAGGGCGCAAATGTGAAACAATCTCTCTGAAATCCTTTGTTGGCTCATAGGCTCCGCATTCAATTTCTCCCGTTTCATCATATACTTTAAAAAACATGTGTCCTCCGCCAATAACATGAGGCTTGTCCTTTACTGTGGCAGTAACTTCATAACATCCGAACTGCTTCATTTGAGAAATGTTATCTGCCTTTTGAATATGCATATCTGTATGCTGATTGGTCAAGAAAATACAATAATCTTCAATTGGTTCTGAGACTTTAACGATATCCTGAGCCTTGGTTAAAATCGAATCATCATTTGCACGTATGCCATACAAAACAGGGCATGGAGTTTTGGGTTCAATAGCTATGTAGTTTTCAGAATAATCAACATTTTCAAAGGTATCTGGAAAAGTTTCCTTATCCATTTTTATTACTGATTCATAATCTATTCTGCGTTTGGTACCGTAATTATCAGGAATTCTATATGCAAGCAATTCATAAGTGTAGTCATCCAAAGGCATGCTGATTGCCGCCACAGATCCTATGATACCCCTTCCCTTTTTGAATTTATGAATTTCACAGCCTGCGGATTTAGCAAATTTTTCGGCCTCTTCGATAGTGATAAACGAATAGATTGCCCTGAAGGCATAATCCTCCATCTCTTCAGTGATTTCTCCATCATAAAAGACCACACCAGGATTCGTATTGTCGCAGTCAAACATGGAAAGAGCAGAAACTTCATCCAAAATGATTTTTTTAGCCAAATCTGCTTTGTCATCATTAAATATTTTAAAAGATACACCACCGTTTCCTCTTGTTTTAAAGCGAGCAAAAGGATTCAACCTTATTAAACGAGGATATCCCACAATATCAATAGAATTTTCCTTCAGCCTTCTGATGATATGGCATGCCAGATATGTTGTGCACATTCCGTCAGGAGAATCCGTATCGTCAATTCCAATATATAAATAACTAATTATAACCACCTTTTTACATTAAATTATTATAGTTAAAGGTAATATATAATTTTTTAAGCAAAAAATTAAATGGTTGTATGATATGTTAACTCGAAGTAAAATGTTGCAAGAAATTGAAAGATTATTAATTTCAGAGGGCTATAAAACCTCAGACATTTATGATCAAGGTTCTTTTGATATTGTTGCTCGTAAAAACCTATTAATTTTACTTTTAAAAACATTCGTCAATATTGATAGTGTAAATGAAAAAAATGCCCATGAAATGAAGCAACTGGCCAATATCTTTTTAGCTTCTCCAATAATCATAGGAGCCAAATCCAGAAACGGCATTTTAGAGGAAGGAGTGATTTATGAAAGATATGACATTCCAACCATTACTTTTGAAACTTTAAAGAATATGATAATCTACAAAGAATATCCTGAAATATTGGCAGACAGAGGAGGATATTTTGTTAAAATTGACGGCAATGTCATAAAGCAATACCGTGAAGAGTATTCCATGTCATTGAAAGATTTGGCAGATCTTGCCCATGTTTCCAGAGCTACAATGTATAAATATGAAAATGAAATCGTTCGAGCCAATACAGAAACCGCAATGATATTGGAAGAGATATTGAATACAAAAGTTACCTTAGACATTGACATATTGAAATACGGCCAAGAAGAACAAATCCAATATCATACAACCGGCGAAGGAACTGAAGATTTATCAAAACTTGGATATGGAGTAGTTTCAACAAATAAAAGTCCATTTGATGCTGTTGCAAAAGACAAAAACTCATCATTGATTGCAAATGTTGAAAAAAACAGAAGCCATAAAACTTTAAAAAGAATGGCTGTTCCTCTTAAAGACCTATCCATGATAACTTCATCCGAACCTGTTTTTATTATCAATAACGATAAAATCAAGGAATCCCTTGGAACAATACCTGTTATCAAATCATGGGAATTAAAAGAATTTGAACGTTCACAGGAATTGTTAAAGCTAATTAGAGAAAGAAAAGAAAATCAGTGATAATATGGAAGATTTAAGAATCCCCGATATGGAAAATTACCCGATTAAATGGGTTTGTAATTTCAGAGGACAAAAAGCAATTGGAATATGTGGATATTCACAGAAGATAGCCATGTTTGCATCTGACGAAAGAGTTTCAAGAATTTTAGAAGACATCGTAATAGGAACCCATGAGGATCTGGAAGGCTACGGATGTGAGGAAAAGGACAGATGCTGCAACTTCGATTGCAAATACTGCGAAATTACACCAAGACAATACCTGCAGATTACAGGAAAAAAACCATCCAATAAAAATGTTAAAGAATTAAATGAAGGATTGAAAAGTTTAAATGAAGAATTTAAAATAATGAAAATTGTTCCATTCAAAGAATATGATGTAGTTCATTTCAATGACTGAAGACTTTTTAAGACTTCCATATCTTTTTTTATTTCATCAACGCTTGCCACACCGAATGTCAGCAAATCTATAAAATCCAGAGAATTTAAAAAAGTAAATCCTTCATCAGGCGTTTGAATACCTACACTCAATGTACGGCAGGCTATTATTTTTTTGTTCAAATCCAAAATTTTATCTCTGAATTCAGCGCGCTGTGCCTTTAAAAATGATGGAGTGTCCATCATATAGGCAAAACTGTTTATTGGAATCATATAAAAATCAAATAATTCCATATCAATATTTTCCTTAAGAATGTCAGTCGTTCTGTATGGAAATGCTGTAATTAAGCCAGATAACGAACCTGTGTCATTGATTTTGGATAAAATCCTAGAAGTTAAATTCCATTTATATGCATCAGTAATGAATTCGTCAACAAGCATGACCGGTGCATCATAGCTGGAAAATAGTTCAATGTCCCCTTCCCAGTCTGCTTCACATGCAACTTCATAATTAGGAGCCAAATAATCAATTTCAGACTTCCCAATAGTTGCGATAACTTTCATGTCACAGCCATTATCGCAGGCCAAATCAAATGCCTTAAGGATGTTTTCATCGTTGATTAGATTGATTGCACCAACACCCAAATCATAAGCACTCAAAATAATTTCAGCCATGCTTTCGGGTTGTGTGTATAAATCTTCATAGTATAATCTTGATCTGTGACCATAATAAGGTTCGGCCATAAACGGACCGTAACCTAAAATAGTCTCAGGAATGGATTTTCCTTTAAAATCCAAATTTTTTTCAAAAATAAAAATCGCCTTTAAATTATTCTCTTTCAACTACAACAGCAGTACCGTAGACTAAAATTTCTTGCATAACTTCGGAAATTTCATTTGAGTCAAAACGAATAGCTATAATTCCATTTGCACCCAATTCTTTTGCATGCTCAATTGCTCTTCCTAAAGCTTCATCCCTTGATTCTTCCATCATGGTTACATATTGGGTAATTTCACCACCGAAGATAGATTTAATGCCCGCACCGATTTGTCCACCGGCACCTCTGCTTCTTACAGTTAATCCATATATAAAACCTTTTGTTTCAACAACCCTAAAACCAGGAATATCATTAGCAGTTGATATTGCAAATTCATTTACTGATACCATAATTTTCACCATTTTTAATTTTTACAATTAAATTTTAAATACAAAGAACTATATATATTTAATTAATATTTATGATAATATTAAAAAATATATTTAATATGGTGAAATAATGAAAGTACTCGTTGCTGACGCAATTAATGAGAAAGGAATAGAAAATTTAAAGGAAGTAGCTGATGTTACAGTCGATACCAGCATTACTCCTGAAGAATTGATTAATACAATACATGAATATCATGGAATTATTGTAAGAAGTAGGACAAAAGTTACAAAAGAAGTAATTGAAAAAGCAGACAATCTAAAAATAATTGCAAGAGCCGGTGTCGGAGTAGATAACATTGATTTGGATGCTGCTACTGCAAAAGGTATTATGGTAGTTAACTCACCAGAATCAACTTCCATTACTGTAGCTGAACACACAATGGGATTATTACTTTCCTTAGCACGTAAATTATCCATTGCAGACAAATCTGTAAAAGATGGAAAATGGGAAAAGAAAAAATTCATGGGAGTTGAACTCAGAAATAAAACTCTCGGTGTAATCGGAATGGGAAGAATCGGTTCACAGGTAGTTAACAGATGTAAAGCATTTGAAATGGATGCAGTTGCATACGACCCATACTTGCCGGAAGAAGTGGCTAACCAAATGGGCGTGGAACTAACCGATTTGAAAACTGTTCTTGAAAAAGCAGATTTCATTACAATTCACGTGCCGTTAACTCCTGAAACAAAACATTTGATTTCAAAAGATGAATTTGAAATTATGAAAGACACCGCATTTATTACAAACTGTGCACGTGGTGGAATCATTGATGAAGATGCACTATATGATGCACTTAAAAATAATAAGATTGCAGGAGCTGCACTTGATGTATATGAAGATGAACCTCCTGCAGAAGATTTCAAATTATTTGAATTGGACAATATTGTATTGACCCCACATATTGCTGCTTCAACAAAAGAAGCACAAAGAGATGCTGCAATTATTGTAGCTGATGAAATTATCAATTTATTCCAAGAAGGAACTCCCCATAATGTTTTAAATATGCCAAGAATTGATAACATAACTTATCAGGAATTAGCCCCATTCTTTGAAATCTGTGAAAAGTTAGGTAGTTTCATTTCACAGGCCGTGAACGGTAAAATCAAAGATCTGGAAATTATATACAGTGGAGAGCTTTCAAAAATAGACAATTTGGAAATATTGACAAGAACAGTCATTCAAGGAGTAGTTAATCCATTTTTAAGCTCACCGGTTAATGCAGTAAATGCATCAATCGTTGCTAAAGAGCGTGGAATCAACATAACCGAAGGCAGAAAAACCAATGCAAAAGGTTATGACTCATTGATTAAAGTAAAAGCTAAAACCGATAAAGATCAAATCTCCGCTGAAGGAACAACATTACACGAAGCAAGAATATTAAAAGTAAATGATTACTGGGTTGACGTAATTCCTAAAGGACACATGTTTATTGCAAAATACGAAGATGTTCCTGGAAGCATCGGTGCAATTGGCACTAAATTAGGTGAACATGGTGTTAATATTGGAATTATGCAAGTTGGAAGAGATGAAAAAGGTGGAAGAGCAATCATGGTTTTGACACTTGATAAAGAAATTCCAGCAGAAGTAATCAAAGATATTCAAGAGCTAGATAATGTTTACGAAGCTATTGGACTAGAATTATAAAAAACAATTTCACCATATTGTTTTTTATTTTTTTATTTAACCATCAAAAAAGCTATTTTTTAGTAATCTTTTTAATGTTTCCGTTTTCGTCAAATTCTATTTTTAAAGAAGCATCATTTGGAATGATTATTGGTTCTAGAGAATTGTTTGAGATGATTTTAATATTATTGGTTGGTTTCTGGCGCTTTTCATATTCCTCATATGCCGTGTTTGGAGTATCGTCAAAGTTTGCATCCTCATCAAAGAAGCCAGGCTTAATGACTTCACCTTCTTTTAAAACATCATTTTCATCAAAGAAATCATCAATGTCTTCGTCAAACATGTCACTGTAATCCCCCACAGTGTATTTGCAAGGACTTCCATATTTATCATAAGCTTTGAAAGTGTCATATCCATATGGCAAGCACACAATCATGTGAAAAATACCATGTTTTGAAAAAGTCTTCAAATCCGCACCTGAAGGCTGGGCACTTGGTCCGGGATGTGAATGAACGGAACCCCAATATTTTAATGTTGGAGGCAACATTTCCGTATGAACAACAGCACCCGTAGAGCCAGTTTCACCAGGAATGAAAATAAGAGCTAAGATATAAAGTTTCCTATCTTTAATTTCACCGTCAAAAAAAGCTAAAAATTCATTGGGATAAGACTGTTTAGCATAATAGATTACAGCATCAAGAACTTCCTCATCAACACAAATTTCATCAAATTCTTCCTCTTCATCACTGCTAAATATTTTTGATAAAAAACTCATAGTTTAACCTTTTAGAATAACTCATTAAAAAACTCTTTTGAAAAAATTGGCAAATTGCAGTCAACATGAACAAAGCTGCGGTAAGAACTTTGTTCTTTGGATTTCTTTTTATTGAAGCCTATAACTTCTTTATTCTTTCTATAAACACCAATTCCTCTTTTCTTCCAGGTTTCAACATCATTCAAATTGATACCGTTTTGAAAAAGCAATTCATGAATATCAGATAATCCCAATCCGTTAATCTTTTCATTGGCCTCATCTGATGAGTATTTGGATTTTAAAAAATGAATCCCATATCCATTTATGCAATTTCTCCATGCTTCGTCCTGTCTCCATTTGAAATAATCATAAATCTTATCATCAGTTATTGGAATAACCCTTGAATCAAAAGAAACTGCCTTTGAAAATTGCACATCATAATTCAAAGTAAAAGAAGATGAAGCAAAACCTGCGATAACTGAGTTCATCTTTTCAATACGTCCATTGAAAGGAACATTATCCAAAAGAATACTGATTTCATCTGAAAAGCTATAAATAAAAAGGGGGGAAAATTCCTCAAACAGCTCCTTTGATACGTTCACCATCACCCTGCAGAAATTATCATCATATGGCTTTTTAAGTTCCATATTTTGAGCAAATGAATGGAAACTTCTGCCATCTAATCGAATAATGATTTTAGAATTAACAGGAACCCTTAAATCAGAATAAATTTCATATTCCTTCATTATAAACCAACAGAAATTGTTTCATTGAAACTTTTAAGCAATTTAATTGCGGAAATTGCTGCGAGCATGCTTGTTTTCGGATTTATAGAACAAGGATGATTCATTGTTGTTGTTTTAAATTCACCAAAATCACCTTTTGCAGTGATTTCATGAACTAATTGTTGCTGCAACATTAATATTTAAAGGAAATTCCTTTACGGCTTCAGATGCTTTTCCTTCAAACAATATTTCAGTAGTATCAATATCCATACCTAATGATTTAGGAGATTTGCGGGTGACCAATGTGATTTCCTTTAAACCGAAATCAGCCACTGCCTTGATACCATCCAAACCCACAATTGCACCTGAAGGCAAATGAATATGAGCATTGTTCCTTTTAGCCAATTCATATGTTTCATCATGAAAATTCTTATCCATGAAAGCACCAATACTCATTATAATCATGTCTATGCCTTTTTCTAAAATTTTTGGCGCCAATAATTTAACAGAATCCGGCGAAGCACATTCCAAGACCAAATCAACATCATCCAGCATGTCTTCCAAGTTGATTACGGCCACACCACCTGCAAATGATGCCAAGTTTTCAGCTCTTTCAATATCCTTATCAAAAAAATATTTTATATTTATTCCATTCTTTTCAGGAACCATGTTGCTTGCAATAATATTTGCAATAGCTCCACATCCTATAATACCTACTTTCATTAAAATCACTTAAAAAAAGACATTAAATAAAAAAAAGTTGAAAGATTGAAAATTATAATCTTTCAGATTCAAAATTAGGTTTATCTTCAAATTGTGGTTGAGTTTCAGGTTTTGGCTGTGGAGCATGTTTTGGAGCAACAGTTTCAGACATTGGCGGTTCAGGATTAACTTTTTTAATATCTCTTGGGTTGATTAACATAATGTCTCCTATAGCTTGTACTTTATCGAAATCAACAGTCAATAAATCTTGTTGAAATGATCTTGCACCAACATCTTCTTCAGGAATTCCCTGAAAAGCACCTTTAATATTATCGAGCAAACCTATCTGTTTTCTTTCAGGTTCGACTGCTCTTACTTGTAATTTTGAGATGGTTCCTAATCTAATATTTAAAACAACATCTTCCACTTGACCAACATAATGGCCGGTATTTGTATATATACTTAAATTGCGTAAATTTGAAACTTCTACCATTATAACACCACAGATTAGTTTAATAATTATTATTAAATAAATATGTATAAATTTATATTATTTGTTTATATAAATAGTTTTTGTTTGAAAACATGTATTTAGTAATAAAAATAAGCTAAAATGAAAAAATAAATACAAAACTCTTATTAAACAGCGAGTCTAATATTATATTAATTATATATCAAGGAGATTAAACATTGTGGGATACAAGTAAAGATTATAGAATATTAGTAGCAAATAAAGCAAGAGAAAATTACCTAAATCTAATTCCAACAGCATCATTTAGAGGCAACTGGAATAAAAAACTTGCCATTGAGACCGGAAAACAAATGAACAGTGATTTTCAATCATTGATTTATTCTTATCTTGAAGGTGACGACCTTGTTAATTCACCAGATGTTGCAAGCCTAACAGAAAAAACGGAAACTATTGTAGAATGTTTGGGTGGAGAAGGATGGAATAAAGCTTTTTTAAATGCTGCACCTAAAGAAGATCGTGAAAAAACCGCTGAAAACATTGCAAAAGTAAGATTTTTCATTGATACATTACTTGGCCTTAAAGACCGTCTGGCACTTGGGCCTATCAATGACCCGATTATTGGAATTGACATTAGAGTCGGTGAAATAATGAGCGTTACAAAACATCCTAAAGCCGATTCATTAATGATATGTAATGTTAACTTAGGCAAACGTGCAATAACCGTTGTTACAAATGATTTGAATGTTAAAGAAGGAAACAGTGTTGGTGTTTCCCTACTTCCTCCACAAACATTCATGGACACAGTCAGTGAAGGAATGTTTTTAGGAATGGGTGGAGGCATCCTAAAAGAAGTGGATGGAGAAATAGGACAGATGCCAAAAGGAATTCCAATGGAATCATTAAACGAAACAAGAAACTTGGTGGAAGCTTATCTTGACTAA
>CACYVR010000028.1 GCA_902777885.1 uncultured Methanobrevibacter sp. | reverse complement strand
GCCAGATTAAAGCTTAATGTAAAAGAAGTCTATTTTTCACCCAGACTTGCAACAGAAAGAAAACGTGTGAGCGATAGAGTTTGCGATGGAGAAAATATTTTAGATATGTTTTGTGGAATAGGACCATTTCCTGTTGTTATAGCCAGAAACAATGATGTTAGCATCACAGGTGTTGACATTAATGAAAATGCGATAAAATATTTCAAAGAAAACATCAAACTGAACAAGCTTAAAAATGTGGAGGCAATTTGCGGAGATATAGGCGAAGTTTCAAAGTCATTTAAAACAAAATTTGATAGAATAATTATGAACCTTCCAGGTCTTGCCTATGATTTCCTTGATGTTGCAATGAATTTAATTGAAGATGGTGGAACAATTAATTATTATGAATTCTCTGATGGGTATGAACAGGGACAAAAAAGATTAATTGATGCTGCTTTAAAAGAAAATAAAAATGTGGAAATAACAAATACCAGAAAAGTTAAATCCACATCACCCGGAGAATGGCATGTAGCCATAGATGCAAAAATTACATCTAAATAGGATCAATGATACCTTTTTCTGTGATAATTCCAGTAATGAATTCACTAGGAGTGATATCAAAGGCAGGATTTATTACTTCAGTGCCTTCAGGACAAATTCTAGCACCGCCGTAATATCTTACTTCATCACCATCTCTCTCTTCAATAACCGTATCAAAGATAGATGCATCAAAATCAAAAGTGGATAATGGAGCAGCCACATAAAATGGAACATCATGCTGTTTTGCAGCCATTGCAACCATAAATGAACCTATTTTATTGACAACACCACCTTTAGCTATCCTATCTGCACCAATGACAACCTTATCAATTTTACCCTGTGACATTAAAAAACCGGAAGCCACATCAGGAATTAACTTAACGGGAATATTTTCCTGCTGCATTTCCCAAACGCTTAAACTGGCTCCCTGACCCCGAGGTCTTGTTTCATCACAGATTACATTAATGCCCTTGCCCTGGCTGTGAGCGGCACGAATAACACCTAAAGCAGTACCATAATCAACACAGGCCAATGCCCCAGCATTACAATGTGTTAAAATAGTGTCTCCTTCGCCAATCACTTCAGAACCGTATTTTCCAATGGCCATATTAGTATCAATGTCTTCCTGATACATTTTTAATGCTTCATCCAATGGATTTTCACTATTCAAGACCCTGTCCACTGCCCAAAATAAGTTGATTGCTGTTGGTCTTGCAGCTTTTATTTCATCTGCCGCTTTATTCAAATCCTTATTATCCAAATAAGCAAGTGCCATACCAAATGCGGCGGCAACCCCAATAGCTGGTGCTCCACGGACAACCATGTCTTTAATTGCCACAATGACTTCATTGTAATTATCACAATAAACATAGGTCAATTCATCAGGCAATTTAGTTTGATCGATTAATTTTAATTTGTTATCTTCCCATTCTATAGTTCTCATAAAATAGAATTTATAAAAAAAATTATATAAAATTTGGCAAAAGCCAAATGTTATAAATGACATTATTATTTTTCTTTTTGCTTACTTTTGATTAATTCTTCCATATCATCAAACTGACGGTTGACATACTCCTTGACAATTGAAACTGACAAAGTAGCGGTACCGACACTGGATAAAAGAAATCCACCCCAAGCCAATACTAATGAATTAAGTTTTCCAACAATTGAGTTTCCTGAAGCCTCAAAACTGTTACTTGTAAATGCATTAGTAACCATGACTATTGAATCCAAAGGAGAAACATCTTCAGCCAGAATGGTAAATAAAAAACTCACCAATATTATTGAATATAACAAGAGTACTGCTATTCCCAAACTATTACTTTCAGTATACTCAACAAATTTACGATAGTAAAATTGAATGAAATACACATATGCAAATATATGGAATAAATCAAGCAAAATAATTAAACTCATTCCAAAAGCCAATCTGGTTATAGAACCAAAAGGAATCAGTAAAAATAATATGATTTTATCTTTAAAAGAATCATTACTCCATTTAATAGCAAGAAATATTGAAATAACAATATCTAAAATTGATATGAAAAATATTCCATCTTCCCAATCAAATGTTAAATATAAACAAATCACGATAAAGACTATAATCATTATCAGATAACTGAGTTGATTTAATGAGGATAATTTTTCAATAGGGAAATACTCCAAAATATTAAAAAATCTTGATTTTTTTAAAGACTTGAAGTCGACATTTTTAACAATATATTTACCGACATATACCAAAACTGCATAAACTCCAATTGCAAATAATAATTGGACAATTAAAATCAATACTTGGTTCATTATTCCTCATCCCCTTCAATTAATCTTTCTAATTCCTTGAATCTTTTTTTGAAATGTTTAGTCAAAATTACTGCAGTTAATGTTGCAGCACTTGCTCCGGAAATGACATATCCTCCCCAAACCAGCAATAAACTGTTAAGTTTACCTGGAATGGTATTACCAAATATGCCATATCCATTACCTGTAAATTCATTAGAAATCATTACAAGAGAATCCAAAGCATTTACATTTTCACTGTACTGAGTTATGAAAAAACTAGCGAAGATTATTACGAATAATAATACTATAGTCATTCCCAGACCATTTGAATTAGTATATTCCATAAATTTATCGAAATTGAGTTTAGCGAAGTATATGAAGATTAAAACATGAATTACATCCGCAAATAATACTAAAAAATGAACATTAAATAACAAATAAAATAAAGATCCATATGGGACCAGTAACAGCCATATAATCTTGTTCTTTATAGAGCTCTTATCCAAGAGAATTGCAAAATACAGCGAAAGTGCAACATCAAAAATTATAAAATAAACAACATCCAACTCAGAACCTGTAATGGAATAGAAGATATTTACAATACACAAAGCCATTAAAATTAAATAAAAGACTTGCTTTAAAGTGTGAACTTCTTCTTCAGGCAATAATTTATTCATATCTATAGATTTGCCGTATCTATTTTTTAATTTAGTATGTATAAACTGACCTAAAACTGTTAAAATTAAAAAAATAACAATTACGACAGCAAATTGAAGTAATGTTTTAGCCACCATTTCCACAATATTCACCAAGGATATTTATATATTTAATCATTATTAACATTTAGGGATTAAATATTTCTTTTTAAAAGAGTACAATCGAATTATTTAATAGACAAATTATTCAAATAATTAACTATGCGATTATCAAAATCAAAGATTAACTGTTATCTTAAATGCCCCCGTGAATTTAAATACAGATATGTTGATGAAATTGAAGTTCCGCCTAATGAATATATGGCTCTTGGAAGTGATGTTCATCTAATAGCCGAAAATTATGCGAAAATTTACGGAGATAATCCTCAAGAAAATCCCAGATACTATCTTGACTTAATAGCCAGGGCAGCAGATATTGATATTGAAGAGATTGATATTCATTTAGACAGCTTAGCATCTTTTTTTGAAGAGATATTCATTGAAAAGAACTATAAACTATTTAGCCAAGAGGAATATCTGACAAATGAAACCCATAATTTTACAGGAATTACAGACATTATTCTTGAAAATCCCGATGGAGATTTAATCGTTATTGACTATAAAACAGGATCATCTTCATATTTTAGCAAATATCGTTTGGAATTAGGATATTACAAAATGCTTGTTGAAAATAACTATGATAAAAACGTTATTGGTGCAGGAATATTTTTTACAAAAAACAACAAGTTAAGGCTTTTAAAATTTAAAGACGATGAAAACAGAAGAAAATACATGTGCCCTAAGGAAATCGAAGAGGGACTTGATACATTATACGAAGTTAGGAAAAAAGTAAACGACGGAAAATTTCCAAAAAACAGACAGTACATCTGTAGATTCTGCACTTATGAAGACATCTGTTACAAAGACTCTGATTGAAAAAATAATTATTATGTGTACCTATATAATCAACCATCAATTAGTGCTTAAAAAAAGAAGTGTAAAGTGATTATTTTTCAATTACATAACCACTGTTTTGACCTTTAGTTATAAATATAGGTGCATCTTCGCCTAAAAATTCACGGGTTGCCTTTAAAACGCTTTCCTTATTGTTATCATCAACAATAGAATAAATGGTAGGTCCAAAAGAACTCATACCAACACCATAGGCACCATTATCGCGCAAATGTTGCATTAAATTATGCATCCTTTCATCATATAAAGTCAATTCCGCTTTCTGAAATCCTCTTTTATGAATTTCATCAATACATTTTCCAAAGACTTCAATATCTTTTTCAAGCATTGCAGGAATTAGATTCATAAATACAATGTGGGACAGCTGTTCTACTTCCCTTTGTGGAAGTGGACAGAATCTTTGGAATAAATTAACTTCTTCACCATCGTGAATGGATAAACCATACGGAGGTATAGCAACCAGCACATCCCATTCCTGAGGGAATTCATATCTTCCGATAAGTGGTGGCGGACATGCATTTGAAGCTGAAGAAGGTAAAAATGTTTCTTTTTCTTTTAGGCTGTGTCCTCCATCAGCAATGAATCCTCCGTCTTCAAAACCATAAGTTCCAATACCGGAAGTTCCACCTCTTCCAACAATGGTGGACAGTTCTACAGATGTTTTTTCAATTCCAACAGTTTCACAAATTAACTTTGCAGTTGCAAGAGCAATCTGTGTTCCAGATCCAAATCCGGAATGTGCTGAAAATGCATTGTGAACTTTAAAATCAAATCCCATATCCAAATCAAAATGATTGCAGATATCTTCATAAGCCTGTTTTATTTTCAATTTACATTCTTCAATGGCTTCTTCATCAGTAATGCTTTCATCAAATTCTACACTTACTCCACTTTCAGTTTGAGTACTTTCTAAAATGAATTGCGGGTTTTGTAAAGAAAATCCAATTCCCCCGTCAATCCTTCCATATGAACCATTTAAATCAAGCAATGTTATATGGATTCTAGCAGGTGTTCTAATAATCATTTTTTATCGCCCATAACTTTAATTAATACAATATATTTTATTTAATTTATAATATATAAAAAGATGTTATTGCCAAACAAACAATATCTAATGTAAAATTTAAACTTATCCATATTATTCCACATTAAAGTCAACGATTTCACCATTGTCTTCAACTATTTTTGCAATGGTATCCTGCGCATTATTGAGTTTTTCATCACATGATTTTACCAAATCCATGGCTTTTTTAAACTCCTCTATTGCATTATCAAGTGGAACATCACCTTTTTCTAACTTTGCAACAATCTCTTCCAATTCCTTTAAATTATCTTCAAAACTTGCATTTTCATCTACCATATTAAATCACCTTTGTATTAACATTACCATCATCAAATTCAATTTCAAGCTCATCACCAGATTTTAAATCTTTTGAACTCGAAATAACTTTACCTTCACTTTTTGCTAAAGTATAACCTCTTTTCAATGTATTTAGAGGGTTTAAAATTTCTAGTTTTGACAGCTGTAACAAATAATTTTCCTGCTTAGCTTTAATAACCTCATTAGGATTTTTGAAAATATTGGAATGCTTTATCAAATCCAATCTGGACTTATTTTTCATTATCAATGATTGTGAAGAATGTTCTAAACGATTGACTAAATTATCCAACAACATTTCCTTAGGAGCATAGATTTCTGAAGGATTAGTGAATAATTTCTTAGAAACAATAGCTTCAAATTTCGATTGATTTTCACCAAATTGCTTGTTTATAGCCATATTGGCTCTTAACTTAAGCTGTCCGACACCATTTTTGATTTCTCCATATGGTGGAACTGCAATTTCAGCTGCCGCAGTTGGAGTTGCTGCTCTAAGATCAGCTACAAAATCAGCAATGGTATAATCAATTTCATGACCAACGGCACTGATTACAGGAGTATTGCAATCATAAATGGCTCTTGCAACAATCTCCTCATTAAAAGACCACAAATCTTCAATGCTTCCCCCACCTCTTCCAACAATTAACGTGTCCAAATCAAAGTTTTCAGACCGTTTAATCTGATAAGCTATATTTTCAGCAGATTTATCCCCCTGAACAAGTGAGGGGAATAAAATCACTTCACATAATGGCCAGCGCCTTTCAATAGTTGTGATGATATCGCGAATAGCTGCACCATTTTGAGCCGTTACAACACCAATTCTTTTTGGAAAATTAGGGATTTTCTTTTTATGAGACTCATCGAATAAGCCTTCCTTATTGAGTTTTTCCTTTAGTTCCAAATAACGCTGATGCAAATCACCAACACCATCTTTAGAAATCTTATCGACATATAACTGATACATACCATTCTTTTTATAAACATCGATTTTGCCTTCAATAAGTACTTTCATACCATCTTTAGGTCTTAATTCCTTAAGTTTATAACGGGCTCCAAACATGACTCCTTTAATTTGGCTTTCATCATCCTTTAAAGTGAAATACAGATGTCCGCTGCGATATAAGTTAACATTGGACAATTCACCCTTAATGAAAATATGCCTTAAATTCAAATCACCAGCTATGAGATTACCGATATAATCAGTAACTTCAGATACAGTGATATATGCCTCTTCCATAAAATATCTCCTCAGATATAAATTTGTTAGTATAATGTAAATATTTTTTCATGAAACTTTAAATATTTCCCATGAATTAAATAATAACATGGCAGATAAAGATTTGAAACTTGAAACGAAATGCTATGATGCTAATGAATTTGGTTATCTATATGGTCTTAACAAAAGAATTCCTGATGAAGAATTTGAAAAAGTAAAGCCATACATGAGAAATTTTAGAAGAAAAGACTTTGTTGACGGAATAATCAAGGTTACTGGAAGACCAGAAGGTTATAGGTGCCTTGAAAAAGATGTTTCAAAGGTTGAAGAGATTTTGGGAATTGAAAACACCTTAGAAAAAAGACAGAAAAAAATAAAAAAAGCAATGCAGGATCCTGTAAAAAAAGTTGCGCTTAAAGATGATGCTTACAATTGGCTCAATACACTATTTAAAAAAGGAGGAACCCATCCAAAACAAAATTTAAGTCGTCTGGCAATTCATTCAACAAAAATATATGACCCTTCAGATAGCTTTAAAAACGGAGCGAAAGATGGTGAGGGAACACTGTTTATTTACACACCACACGGAATGTGGTATATAATTAATAATTGTGGAAAATTTAGTGATTTAAGTTTAAACAATGTTGAAACACCTGATGGTGGAGCCATTGGATATAGACTAATGTATGATGATACAGTAGATACTTTAATTAGAATATATACCGAAGAAAATGAGTATAGTGGAGAAAAATTATATTGACCAGCAAATCATCATTAACTTTGATAGATTAAGTGTTTTTTTCCAATTCTTTATACTAAAACACCCATATCAAGAAAAAAATATAAAACATGAAATTAAAATCAAGTAGTATACCATACAAAAATATTAAAAAAGGGGAATAATGAATTTAAAACTAAAAAAAATACTAATATCATTTTTTGTAATGATGATAATTGGATATGCTATACAGTTACCATTGACTAGATACTCAGAAATTATAATCCCCCAAATAGGATTATTATATGTGTTAGGTTTATTATTCGGCCCATATGGTGCATTAGGTGCAACATCAGCAAATATAATAATAAATTTAATTAATGGATATACGCCTGTGGAAATAATTCCTTCAGCCATTTTTAGTTTTGGAGTTTCATATTTATCATTTAAACTTTGGTATACTTGTTTTAAAACCAATAAAATTACAAAACCCCGATTAGATAATATTTATCATCTTACACTATTTTTATTAAGCATAATAGTATGCGGAATTGTTTATTCGGCAGCCCTTGGAGGTTTAACTAGTCTTATTTATGGTTCGGAATGGGATGAAATTTACTTCATTTATTATTCTTTGCACTTTACTAACTTTGCATTTATTTTTGGAATACTGGGAATTTGGCTTTCTAAAAAAATTGATTTTATTGATACTCCAAAAATATCTAAGAGAAAATCTAATGAAAAATTTTATCAAATATTATTATACTTGTTAATAATCATTTCCATTATTTCAGCAATCTCTCTATTTACAGTTACAGACCAGAATACCAATATCATAATTGGAGAAATACTGTTAATAGGAATATTATTATTTAGTTATTTGACAAAACCGTTCAACCATGAAATACAGGAAAATAATGAAAATACAATAACTGAAAAGATTTTACAAATTTTTCTAATAATAACATTAACAATAGCGATTTCAGGAATAATACTGTCTATTTTTGGTAATTCTTATTTAAGTCGATATTTCGGAGGAAATACATACTTAATCGTAATGCCTGAACTTATAATAACAGATATGATTATAATTTTATTCTTTATTCCAGGAATCATTATTTTAAGATATATTGAAAAGAAAATACTCAAACCTATTTCATCATTTTCTGAAATTGAAAGATTCATCATTGAAAATGAAAAAATCGAAAGTGACGGATTGCTGAAAATGTATTCCAAATACATTAATGAAAAAAATGAAATTGGAATTCTTGCCCGCTCCCATACCGAATTAATTAGTTATAATAACCAATATATTGAAAATATCCGTGAAATTGAAGGTGAAAAAGAACGCATTAATACCGAACTTGATATTGCTAGAAGAATTCAAATATCCTCTCTTCCAACAGAAACGATTGAAAATGAAGATTTTATTGTTGATGGATATTCCTATCCGGCAAAAGAAGTTGGAGGAGACTTTCTTGACTATTATATGATAGATGATGAGAATTTAGCCATTATAATTGGAGATGCCTCAGGCAAAGGAGTTCCCGCAGCATTAATTGCAATGATTACCCAATTTATAATTTCACAGATATTAGAATATGAAAAAGATCCATCAAAAGTTTTATACAAGCTAAATAACAAGTTATGTAAACACAACTCCGAATCAATGTTTCTTACATCATGGCTTGGAATTTATAACAAAACAACAAACAGATTAACATTTTCCAATGCAGGACACAATCCCCCAATAGTAAAAGAGAATGGTGAATTTAAATATTTGAATATCGATACGGGACTTGCTCTGGGAGTTATGGAAGACTATGAATATCTGACAGAAGAAATTACTCTAACAACAGAATTGGAATTATATACTGACGGAATAACTGATGCAAACAATGAAAATGAAGAAATGTATGGTGAAGACAGACTTTTAAACTT
>CACYVR010000027.1 GCA_902777885.1 uncultured Methanobrevibacter sp. | reverse complement strand
CCTAAAACATTATTATCCGTATTTGAAAGACTTAATGTATCATTATCCGTATTTGAAGCACTTAAAGTGGTGTTATCTTCAGATAATGATAAAATTTCATTATTAAACATAGTATTGTTCGAATTTTCATAAACATTATTTTCTTGACTTAACAGTGTTAAATTATCACTCTTTGAAACATCAATAGCCGATGCAGAGGATATTGATACAAAAAGAGTAATAACAACACATAATATTATTAATTTTTTATATGCGATAATTAAACCTCCAGTTTAAAAATATTATATTTTCCAGATAAAAAAAAAATTAAAAATTTTAATTATCAACTATTAATATTATTAATTTCATCAAATATAAATGTTTTTGTATAAACGAACAAAAAACTAAAAAAAGTATACAGTTAAAAAAAAAATAAAAAAAATGAAAGTTAAATTCATCAATTTTTTTTGACAAAATCTACCCATTCATATAATAACAAATAAAATATATAATTTTAGTTAAAAAATATCCTTTTGTTCAAAATTTTCATTTTAAATCTTTATAAAAATTAAAAAAAATAAAAAATTAAAGATTCAATTCTTCAATTTTTTTGTCAAAATCTGTCAGTTTGCGAGCAAGACCCGTGAAATATGGAATGTAAACTTTAGAAAACATAATTTGTTCGGGATTTTCATTTAACTCTTCCAGTGTTTCTTTAACCCTTTCAACTTTACGTTCCACTTCATCATACATTAAATCTCCAGGGAATTCACCGATAAATACACCGTCAGCACCATTTTCCAATGCATATTTAATGTGATTAGGCCTTACACGATTGACTGAAATTACTTTAATAATATGAATTGATTCCGGATATGACAGTCGGTTTACTCCAATGTTGTCTGCTGCAGTATAACCAATGTTGTCCAAAAAGACCAATATCATACGTTCATCTTCATTTTTATTGCTGAGGACTCCTTTAATGGTTGCAGTGATTTTTTCATCAATGTTACCATTTACATGAATGGCCTTTTGCATACAACCGACCAGACATTTTCCACAGCCCGTACAGGCCATTGGATCAATGTAGACTTCATCATTCTGTATGCTCATGGATTTATATTTGCATCTGCTGATACAATCACCGCAGAGGATACATTTTTCCTTATCGATTTCAGCAATGAATGGTTCAATTTCAACACCACCATAATTGTACTCTGAAACCTTTGATGCTGAAGCTGTTGCCTGCATGATTGATTCGGTAATGTCTTTTGGATCCTGTGCCGTTCCACAGACAAATATTCCCTGAACATCTGTTGCAACAGGTTTGATTTTGGGATGTGATTCTTTGATAAAACCGTCCTCAGTTGTACCGATATTTAAAATTTCGGCAATTTCACGTGTACCGTCTGAAGGCTCCATCGCTGTTGAAAGCACTACCATATCCGCCTCAATTTCAATGAACTCACCTTTAAGAGTGTCTTCAGTCCTTACTATGAAACTATCTCCTTTTTTAACAACCTCACCAGGTCTTCCCCTAATGAATCTTACCTCATTTTCCTGAGTGTGTTTATAATATTTTTCAAACATTCCAGGAGTTCTAACGTCAGTATAACATATTACAACATCCGTATCGGGATTTTTATGTTTAATAATATTTGCATTTTTCAAAGCTACCGTACAGCATATTTTAGAACAGTATTTATGTCCGTCAGGCTTTTCATCCCTTGAACCAACACACTGTATCATTACAACTCTTTTTGGAACTTCACCATTGGATTTTAAGAGTTTTCCTTTGGTTGGACCATTTACACCAGTAATACGACCCAATTCCGATTGTGTTATTACATCATCATAACGGGTGTAACCGTATTCCGGTCTTTTATCCATATCAAAGAGTTTATGGCCGGTTGCAACAATAATTGAACCAACCTGAAGAGGAATTCTTTCAGACTTACCTCTAAGCTTGATTGCCCTCATGTTACATACTTTTACACAATTACTGCATTTTGTACAATTGTCCATGTCTATTACATAGCTTTCAGGATATGACTGTCCAAATGGCCTGTATATTGCCTTTCGTGTTGAAAGACCGTCGTTCCAGTCATCAGGAACTTCCACTTCACAGACTTCCTTACATTTACCGCAGGCAATACATCTTTCGGTATCGACATATCTAGGGGATTTTTCAACAATAAGATTATATGTACCGGCGCGTCTTTCTGCTTCGATTACTTTTGAGTTTGTTAAAACCTCAATATTATCATTCCATACAAGTTCATTTAAAATAGGATTTAAAAGACACATTCCACATTCTTCAGCAATTTTAACCGGAGAAAATACTTTTCCGATTTTTGCCATGTGTCCTCCGATTGAAGGAGATTGCTCTATTAACGTTACTTTTGTTCCCTGTTTTGCAAGAGATAATGCTGCATTCATACCGGCAATTCCGCCACCGATAACTGCCACCTCATCAGGTGTTTGGCAGAAAATCGGATCAACTGCATCGGATTGTTTTACCTTTTCAATGGAGGCGTTAATTAATGTAATGGCCTTATGTGTTGCTTTTTCCTTATTGGAGTGAACCCAGGAACATTGTTCACGGATATTAGCCATATCCATCAAATAAGGGTTTAGAGGTTTTACATAATCCTGAAATGTTTTTTCATGACTTATAGGTGAGCAGGCTGCAACCACAACCCTATCCAAATCATGATCAAAAACTGCATCACGTATTATTTTACGTCCATTTAAAGAACATAAATTTTCAAATTGTCCGACAAATTCAACATCCAGGGAGCTTCTTACTTCATCCAAATCAATAATATCAGAAATGTTTCCTCCGCATTCACATAAAAACACACCAACTTTTAATTCATCCCTCATTTTTCAACCTCCTTTAACTCCTTAATTACTGAATCGATTGGTGTTGTGTGAGCCTTAACACCAATCACCTTATCGAAATCACCGCCCATTGCAATTGCGATAAACTGAGCTATATTCAAGTGGATTGCCTTAAATTCTCTTCCTTCTCTTTTTGATATTAACGGCTGATAACGGTCAAATTGAATATGGCAGTTAGGACATAAGTGAACCACAATTTCAACTTCCTCATCTCCCAATGCATTCATCTTATCTGCTGTTGCGGTAAATGACAAATCAGGATTTGAATATCTCTGTCTGAATCCTGTTCCGCATGTAGCACGTTTGTGGTCATACCAGCCGATACTTTCACATCCGCATGCCTTAATTAATTCATCCAATATGTTAGGATCTCTAAATCCTGCAATAGTATCCTCATAGTGAACCTTACAGTAGTGACATCCGTGGTGAGTGGCTATTTTATAGTCGCTTAAGTCATATTTTATATGCTTTGGAATTTCTGAAATCTTTCCATATAAAATATCCACTGTATGAAATATATTTTCTGTAGGAAGCAAATCATCCTTTTCATATTTCAAATGACCTAAATCATTTTCTTCAAAGAGCTGATTAATATGATTTCTCAAATCATCTTTCTTATTTAATAATTTTACTGACTTTTTATTAATTGCATAACATGTTGCACACATCATAACAAGATTTGGTCTTCCGATTTCTTTTGCTATCTTAAAGTTACGGGCACCAATGGCTGAAGTGTCAACCTGGTTAAAGACATCAGAATAATGACCCAAACCAGTACAGCATGTCTGTTTATCAGATATTGCATAATCAATTCCTAATTTATCAAAAACAAATTTAGTGGAAGATTCAATGCCAGGATATTCTACACTTACAAGACAACTCCTGAAAAGCAATATGTCCTTATCCGGAATGGATTTCATTTTTCTGCCTCCTCTGATGCTCTTATTTTTTCAATTTTTTCTTTAAATCCAGTAATCGTTAAAATTTTACTTACTTCATCAATGGTTTCTTCCGGAGGCATTAATGGCGGGTCCAATTCCAGTTCATCCCTTATTTCAGCCAAATTATTTCTAAATTCCCACCATCCAGGAACGTCACGCCCAATATCTTCAAAAAATATCTCAGGGATTGCTCCAATGGCTGCAGTGAAATATGAGTCTGCAAAACCCATATATTCATACAATTTATCATAACCGATTCCATTTGCAATGGCAAACTGCTTCAATATTTGATTTACTTCACATACGCTGTTTCCAACCGGACATACGCTGTGGCATGTATAGCAATAAAAGCAATTCCAAATCAAATCATCCTCTAAAATTGACATGTCTCCTTCCAAGACCCTTTCAATGATGTCTCGGGGATTATAATCTGAATGACGTGCCGCAGGACATGTTGATGTGCACATTCCGCATTGAACACATTTCAATACTCCTTCATCTTTGGAATTTTTCACATCATGGATGATTTGTTCTGCAAAGTCAATCGGTGAATCATCAATGTTCTGTTTTGAAGTCATTGAAATTCCTCACAATTTAAATTCTCCAGATTTAATCATTTTCTTTAGTTTAAGTGACAGTTTATTTGCTCTTAACCTGTCGGATTGCCTGCAGATAATAGGAATATTAACCTCTTTATCATCAATATTTAAATCAACATTACCGGTGTTCATGTTAAATGAATTATGACTGCAGAAATTAGCACACATTCCGCAACCAAAACAGCGACTTAAATCCAGGCTTTTTTGTGAAAAGGCATTAGTCGGACAGACCTGTTCGGCTTCACATACGTCACAGCCTGAGCATTTTGTTCTGTCAAATTTAGGCCTTAAATCATAACCGCCCCATAACTCATCATAATTGGTTTCAGTTAAAGGCAAATGACGACCTTTAATGTCTGCAACAGGAATCATGACATCCTTATCCTGAATAAGCAGATTATTATAAATTTCTTCTGTCAATACAGGAATTGGTATAGCTACAGTGTTATATATTTCTCCACCTTCACCCGTTTTAAATCCTCCAAAGTAATACGGATCCATTTGAGTCAGATCTCCTGAAAGCATTAAATTCGGTTTTTGTGGATTTGACCTTGTACCGTCACCTAAAATAAATGCTTCCCCATCATTTAACAGTACCTTTTTGCCTGTTTTAATGACATTATGTGGAATATCGTTTTGAAGAGGATTTAAGTCTCCGCATCCTGAAAATGTCAATCCTGAAAGGTTGCCTTCAAGAGGTGTTGCGGCAAATATGGATGAAACAGGTTCTTTTCCAGGATTTGTAAATGCAGTGTAGTTTTTAAATGCCATACGTGAGCCTATAATCTGAGCTCTATTAATGTCATCTAAAGTAAGTGTATTTTCTATAGTTTTTCCGTCTACGCTTTCCACTCTAACATCAATTGATTTGCCTTCCATTATGTCTTTTAGGAGAAATCCTCCACCATAGTTCTTGTCATTTATGGAATGTGCCGTTCCATGCAATATCACATCAACCTCACCTAACCATTCATTAGGACAAGGCCCCGCATATGCCGGAACACCATTTAAATAAACCTTTGAAGCCCTTATGAATTCACCAGGCTCACTTACAATAAAATTAAGAATTGCTGCCGTTCCGCTCATTACCCCACAGGTTCCGGTTGTGACAACATCAACTTCTTCAAAACTTGGAGCATTATCTTCTTTTATAAGCTTTTTAAACTCTTCAGCAGTGTAGATGTTAGCTTCACCTTTATCAATCTTTTCATTGATTTGATTTATATCTCTCTTTTTCAATGTAAAACCTTCTAATCAATTATTATAGAAAAAAAACTAAGGCATATATAAAGGGTTAATATAACAATAGTTATTATACATATATAAATATTTCTTTTTCTAGTTAATTTTTCCTACGGTATCTCCCCTTAAGCCCTGTCTTAAAGTTTCAAGAGAAGTTATATCATCACTAGAAACATTTCCTAAATTGACTGTATTTCCAAGCTTTAAAATAAAAAATACCTGCTGGTCTTTATTTGGAGCTTCCCACAATATTTTATCTCCATCAAAATTATCCAAAATATAATCAATTTCATCCTCTTTGGCATTGCCTGATGCATCAAATATTCCGATGTTTTTTCCGCCTTCCCTTGCCTCAACAATGATTAGAGATGAGCCTGCATCGAGTTCTGATTGCATATATTCAATTCTTTCATCCAATGAAAGTTCCTTGTCCAAAGCAGGATCTTTTTTACCAACTTCAGAAAGAACAATGAATCCTTCTTCTTTAGCCTTTCTAATTGATTCAAGTTTATCCTCATGAGCCAAATTTATGGAACCGTCTGATATTTCAATAGCCGGAAAACCTAATTCATGAGCCCTTTTAAAGAATTCATCCAGTTTGTCATTCATGAATGCCAATTCAAATAAAGTTCCTCCAGTATATGGAACAATATCATGATTTTTATACATTTCAACTTTTGCCTTAATAATTTCCTCATCATGGATAATGGAAGTTCCCCATCCGAATTTTAAATAATCCACATATTCGCCGGAGATATCCATTAAACTTTCAGCTGTTTCAAGACCCAAACCCTTATCAAGAACCATTGTGATTCCTTTGCTTCTAGGTTTTTCTTCTCGATTATTTAATAAAAAATCAAATGCTTTCAAATTTACCACATTCTTATAAGTTATAGATAAAATTATTATATTATATATTATTAATAATTTACATTTTTTCCAATATATTTTTAAAATAATAATATATATTATAATATATGCATTTTGAAGAGATTGATATAGACCAGACACACATTCGACTTAAAAGTGATTTAGATAACATCAATCTGAAACGCTACATATTAAGAATTAGAAGTGAATTAAAAAGATATATTTCTCTAAACCGGGACTTTCTCTTATCTTTAGAACCTCTGAAATACAATGAGGAAAACCTGCCGGATATTGTTTTTAAGATGTATGAATCATCAGCAAAAGCCGATGTCGGCCCCATGGCCTGTGTTGCCGGAACAATTTCTGAAATGAGTCTTGATTATTTAATTGATAATGGGTCTGATTTTTCTATTGTTGAAAATGGAGGAGACATTGCTCTAATTAACGACAGAGAAGTACTTTGCGGAATATATTCAAACAATAATGTTTTAGGAAACAATATTGCATTCCAGATTAAGGCAAGAAAATATCCATTGGGAATATGCACCTCCTCGGGAAAAATTGGCCATTCAATAAGTTTTGGAACCTCGGATAGTGTGAGCGTCATTTCCAAAAGCCCTTCACTGGCTGATGGACTTTCAACAAGAATCGCCAATGACGTTGAAGGTAAAGACAGTGAAACTAAAGTTTCTAACGCTTTAGAAACTGCTGAAAACTATAAAGAGTATTTTAACGGAGTTCTGATAATATCTGATGACAACATTGGAACAATAGGCAAACTGCCAAAAATCGTTGAAAGCAAAGATTTTGAAGTTAAATATTAAAAAAATCCCATAAAAATAGTTATTTGTTGAAATACATGAAATTTTAAAAGATTTTTAAATAATTCGTCTTAAAAAATTAATTTTCAACAAAAAATTCATTAATACGATAATATAAAGTAATTCATAACGTTATCAACATTAATTTATCAAAAATGAGTTAGGTTAATGCTCATATTTAAATATGATTAATAATAATATTATATTATTCAAAGAAATATAGGTTAGAATTATAATTAATTCAAATATACTCGGAATTAATTCACTCATTATAGGTTAGATAATTATGTATAAAGATGAAATGATACAATTACATCAATTTTTGGTTTATGTTTTAAAATACTTAGCAGAAGATGATCAAATAACTAACGACTGTAGTGAATACATATCACTAAACATAAGTCCACATCACATCCATAAAACTAAAGCAGAACATAAACATGCAATCTTTGTTCTTTGTAAAGTCATATCCGAAGTAATTGCTGATAAAGACAACCATTCCATTCCGGACAATGTATGTAATTCTTTAGCAGATTTAGTTACTCGCTCAGAAAGAGAAATTAATGTTGCTTAATTTTCTCTTCAATACTTTTTTTACACTTAAAATACCATCATTCAATATACATTTAAATAATTAAATTTAAAGATATTAAATTATGACTAATTTAACTAAAATGCTTTGTCTTGTTGATGGTGAACATTACTTGCCTGTCACACAAGAGGCAATAGATACTTTAAACAATTTAGAACAAATCGATATTACCGCTGTTGTTTTTATTGGCGGAACTGAAAAATTAAGAGGGTGTTCCTGTCCAGTTTGCAAAAGATAAAGATATCCCATATGACATCATTGTTGAAATGATAAGAAAATATGATATTGATACGGTTATGGATTTAAGTGATGAACCTATTCTCGATTATCCAAAAAGATTTAAAATAGCTTGTAAAGTATTAAATGAAGGAATTACATATGAAGGTCCTGATTTTAAATTTGAACCGCACAGCGAATACGATGTTATGGAAAAACCCTCTATCACAATCCTTGGAACTGGAAAACGTATCGGAAAAACAGCAGTTTCAGGATTTGTATCAAGATTAATCGATGAGAAAGGTTATGAGCCATGCGTTATTGCAATGGGAAGGGGCGGACCTGAAGAACCTGAAATCGTTCACGGCGAAGAACTTGAAATTTCAGCGGAATACTTATTGGAACAATCACAAAAAGGAGTACACGCAGCCAGTGATCATTGGGAAGACGCATTAATGAGCAGAATATTGACTATCGGATGTAGACGCTGTGGCGGAGGTATGGCCGGTGAAGTGTTCATGACGAATATGAAAAAAGGAGCTCGTCTTGCTAATGAAGTCGATGCAAAATTTGCAATCTTTGAAGGAAGCGGAGCTGCAATTCCCCCAATTAAAACAAATAAAAAAATAGCATTAATAGGTGCAAATCAACCAATAAGCAATTTGACAAACTACTTTGGACCTTATAGAATATCATTAGGCAATCTGGTTATTTTAACAATGTGTGAAGAACCAATGGCAAGCAGCGAAAAGATAAGTGAAATTGAAAAATTCATAAATGAAATTAATCCTGATGCCACCATCATATCCACAGTATTCAGACCTAAACCACTGGAAGACATTTCAGGAAAAAAAGTTTTGTTTGCAACGACTGCACCTGAAGAAGTTAAAGATAAATTAGTAAATTATCTTGAAGAAAATTATGGTTGTGAAGTTGTTGGAACTACTGCACATTTATCCAATAGACCTCTTTTAAAAGAAGATATGGCCAAGTATATGGATAAATCAGATGTGATGTTAACAGAACTTAAAGCAGCTGCCGTTGATGTTGCTACAAAAGATGCTATTGAAGCCGGCCTTGAAGTAGTTTATTGTGATAATATTCCGGTTGCTATTAGTGATGAATATTCCGATTTAGCGGAAAGTGTTATTGAATTAGTAGATAGTGCAATTGATGATTTTAACAAATCATCATAATTTTTTTTATTTTTTAATCCATTTGTTTTAAATATTTTAAAATTTCTAATGATATCTCTGTATTTTTATATAACCGTCCTTTATGGGCATTTTCATTTAAACAAATAACATAACCATTATTCTTTAAATCAGCCAAAACATTCGATATGTGGTTAGTTCTAACACCAATTTTTTTTGCAATGTCGGATGGTATTTTAACACCATTTCCAATATATTGAATTACACTAAGCCTATATGTGGAAGCCATGATATAACCTAATGAGTTTAAAATATCTTCTTCTTTCATGAATATTAATATTAATATTATAGTATATAAATTTATTATACATATTCAAAAATATTACAATCAATGTACAAAAATGTTCAATTATGATATATTAAAATTAAAAAAAAAATTAAATACATATAAATAATATTTTTGGCACAAATAATAATGATGAAGATTACAGTAGGAATTGGAGAAAATAAAAACATTTTAAAGGCATGTGAAGTTTTTAAAAAAGAAAAAGAAGATGTTGAAATCATATTTGTTGATAATGACAATGATTTAGTCGACACAATATTAGACGATAATGTAGATGCCACCATAAGAGGATCATTGCCTGCATCAAGCGTTATGAAACAACTTAAAACTAGATTTGACGACATTTCAAGAGCCACGTATATTAATGGAAATAATGTTGAATTTTTACTGACTCCAGTTGGAATTGATGAAGGAACAACACTTGACGATAAATTAAAAATAGCTATTCACTGTGGAGAATTCCTTAAAAAACAATCAAAAAAACCTAAAATTGCAGTTATGGCTTCTGGAAGAAAAGGAGATTACGGAAGAAGTAAGGAAATATCCAAATCCATAGACGACAGTGAAAAATTAACTGAACTGATTGAAGAAAACACTGATTTTGAAGTGAAAAACCATTATATATTAATTGAACAGGCCATAAAAGACAAATGCAATGTCATTATAGCTCCTGACGGAATTATAGGAAACATTATATTTAGAACACTTGTTTTAGTTAATTTATGGCCAAGCTGTGGAGCAGTAACATTTGGAATCGACAGTGTTTATATTGATACAAGTCGGGACCAAAATGTTGATGGATATTTGAGAAGTCTGAAATTGGCATACAATTTAGCCAATATTTAAAAAGACCAAATTACAAACATATATTATAATAACAACTTTGGGTAATTATAATGGGCGAAAATATAATTTATAGACTATATGATTGGTACATATCAAGGGATTTAGACCCCAACAAAATGCCAAAACATGTTGCCATCATTATGGACGGTAATAGACGATATGCTAAGCTCCAAGGAAATGTAAATGTTCTTAAAGGACATGAACTTGGAGTGGATACCCTAGAAAATGTTCTAGATTGGAGTATAGAACTTGGAATAGAAATCATTACAGCATATGCATTTTCAACAGAAAACTTTAACAGGCCTAAAAAAGAAGTGGAAGGATTGATGAAACTATTTGTCATAAACTTCAAACGACTGGTTGATCATGAAAAAATACACAAAAACGAGGTTAGAGTCAAAGTTGTTGGAAGAACAGAATTACTTCCAGATGAGGTAAAAGAAGCAATACACGATGCAGAAGAGGCAACTAAAAACTACAAGAAACGTGTCTTTAATTTAGCTATTGGTTATGACGGAAGATTGGAAATTATTGACTCA
Source organism: uncultured Methanobrevibacter sp. (assembly GCA_902777885.1). Classification (GTDB taxonomy): domain Archaea; phylum Methanobacteriota; class Methanobacteria; order Methanobacteriales; family Methanobacteriaceae; genus Methanocatella. The sequence continues at coordinate 1,517 of CACYVR010000027.1, read as the reverse complement.
TTTAAAAAGATAATCAATGAAGTTCAGGAAGGAAAAATAACAGTAGATGATGTTAACGAAGAATTGGTAAGTAAAAATCTATACACTGAAGGACTTGACGATCCTAACCTCATTATAAGAACCAGCGGTGAAGAGCGTCTAAGTGGATTCCTATTATGGCAATCCTCATACTCAGAGTTATATTTCTGTGAAACACTATGGCCCGAACTAAGAAAAGTCGACTTTTTAAGAGCAATTAGATCATATCAAGCTAGAGAACGCAGATTTGGAGTATAAATAATGATAGATACACACTGCCATATTGATTTTGAGGAATATGATAAAGACCGTGATGAAATAATTAAAAGAGCTCAGGATAAACTGGATGCAGTAATTGTTTCCGGTATAGGCTATGAAAGTAATCAGGGTGTTCTTGATTTATGTTCCAAATATGAAGATTTTATTTATCCATCCTTCGGCTATCATCCGGTCTCTTCACAGAATTGCAGTGATGAAGAATTAAAACTGGCACATGCTCATTTGATTGATAATATTGACAATATTGTTGCAATTGGCGAAGTAGGTATGGATTATTTTTATGTTAAGGATAAAGCTTTAAGAGAAAAACAAAAAGAAATATTTTTAAGCTTTATCGAATTAGCCAATGAATATAAAGTTCCATTACTCATGCATGTTAGAGACTGTGAAAAAAAAGCTTTGAATATTGTTCTGGACTATGATGACATTCCTTATGTAATATTTCACTGCTATAGCGGAAGTATGAAAACCGCAAGACGCATAATGGAAAAGGACAATTACTTTATGAGTTTTTCTACAATGTTATGCTACTCAAAATCCCACCAGGAACTTATGGAAAACATTTCTCTGGATCATATTTTAACAGAAACTGACAGTCCTTATTTAGCCATGACTAAAGAAGAGAGAAATGAACCTGCAAATGTGGTTAATGCTGCTAAAAAAATAGCTGAAATTCAAAATGAAGATATTGACACTGTTGACAGAATAACCACCAACAATGCACGCAAAGTATTTAAGATTTAATGGTGATAAGTGAAATCCAAATTAATTAGTATTTCACCATTATCCTCAACGACTTCTATCACCAATTCAAACTTATCAAAATCATTCTTTATCAAATCTATTTTTTCAAAATCCAATATGGAATCATTCAAATATATAAAAAACTGATTTTTATCCAATTTCACTTCTTTTCTTGAAAACAGTTTGAAGGCATAAGAAAAGAGTTCAATTCTAAAAATCAAATCCTCTTTATCCCCATTTCCATTGACCATATAGTCAATCAAATCCTTTTGAAGAACTTTTCCTTCACTGCCAGTGGCTACTTTAAGTGATTCCATTTCTTTTAATTCTTTCATCAATTTATCTTTTTCTTCATCAGAATACATTTAATCACTCAAAGGAAGCAAATCTTTTTCTTTAAAAACTTCTTTTGCAGCCATTACTCCATTAATAGCTTTTGGAAAACCTGCATAAGCAGTCATCTGCATTATGATTTC
>CACYVR010000026.1 GCA_902777885.1 uncultured Methanobrevibacter sp. | reverse complement strand
TCTGTAGTATTTAACTAAATCGTCTGCAATTAATGTAGGCAATACTGTAATTGTATTTTCTACAGTGGTACCGTTAAATGTGGTTTTGATTGTGTAATTGCCTGGATTTAAGTTAATATTCATTGTAGCTATGCCTTCTTTATTACTGGTTCTGTTATATACTCCTCCATTTATTTCAAAACTTACAACCTGATTTGGAGCACCGATTTTAGCTTCAAATTGGGAAGCGTTTTTATAGATTTTAACTAAATCTTCGGTGAAAATTTCTGCTTCAATAGTATAGACTTTTAAAGATGCAGTTTTATTTTGTAAAGCCAAATCAGTGTATTCATTTCCAACTTTGAAAAATGAGGTATTGTTTTCAAAGTGTTGTCTTGAATATTCGAGTACAGGAATGTATTTTTTAGTCATTTCCACTCCAAATTCATCTCCTTCTCTAATTGCAATGGTTTTGTTTAATTTTATGGTATGATAACCTTTGCTTTGAGTTAATTTTGTTTGATTATTCACAAATATTTCTAAAGTGTAAGCTTCTCCTTCTTCATTGAAGTATGTTCCAACACCAGCTATCAAATCATCTGATATTGCCTCGTATACGTTTTTATATGATGAATTTCCACCACTTATTGCTTCGTAGTGAGTTATCTTACCGCCCAAATCAGTCTGATAATTTTTGGTATACTGCACGTCATTTTCAAAAATGTATCCGACCATGTCTGATTCTATTCCGATTTTAGTATCATAATATGAAACGTAATTATATCCTTCTTCACCGAATTCTGTTCCATAACTGTTTTTTATAATCCATGCTCCATCTCCCGGTGGGGCTGTTGCGAAATTCTTAGCGGAATATGTATCATCCCATCCTACAATTAAAACGATATGATTTGCCCTTCCGATTCCGTTATAGTATAGTGCGGAAGTATTTTTGTTATAATATTGTGCTTCTGTTGTGGAATGGAGTGTTGCAGTTAAACCGCAGTATTTCAATATTGCTTCTTTTATTGCCTTATTGTCGGTTAAATTTTTACGTGCATCAATAATTACAGCATCTTGTATATGCACATTTTTTGGGCTGCTAACGAATTGTGATATTTTTCCAACGTTATCGTATTCGTCATCAAATGAGTTAAGCATTCCTAACCAATTTACGGCATATATTACATGGCTTACACCATCTGATCCTTCGCTCATTCCTTTATTTCCGAATTTTGAATATTTTAATAAACTGTTTTGAACATTATTTTCTGAAAAATCATATTCGACTCCAACATATTTCATTAATGCAGATTCCATTGCCCCCGTAGCACCGAATGCCCAGCAGGAATTCATTGTTCCTTGGTTTTTAACTGAACTTACCCATTCCCAGTCACGTAAATCAAATGCTTTAGGAAGTTTGGAAAAAATGATGGTGTTGTTTAAAAGTTCTAATTTATCAACTTTTTCGCTTACAATAGTTTCATAGTTTGTATCATTTAAACAGTTTTCATTGTTTACATATGTGTTATTTAAGAAATAATTGTCAACGAAAACTCCATGAACAGCTTCTCCATTATTTTCAAATAATGATCCGGTAATATTTAAATCAGTTTCATAACTGTACAATCCATGCTTTGTATTATTTGTGAATTGATTATTTTCGCCGCTTAAAATACCGTAATCTGCATATATTCCTCCTCCGTGAGTAAGGTTTTTGTCAGCAAATGTTAACTTATTATTTTTAATAAGAGTATTTATAAGATGATTTTCACCAAAGGATAAGTAAATTGCTCCACCATCATATTTAGCACTGTTGTTTTCGAATGTGGATTGAATAATAATGTTTTTTCCACCTAAAAGAACTAAAGCTCCACCAAATTCAGATGAACAGTTTGCAAACATGGTATTATTGATAATGGTGATTCCAGTATTATTGTATAAAAATCCTTGCGTGTCGATAAATGCCGCACCACCATTTTTAGTGGAAGTTACATTTATAAAATTACAGCTTTCAATAAGTAACTCATCCAATTCTTTTATATGGATTGCACCGGCACTCAATGACGCTTTCAGATTAGTAAATTGGGAATTGTAGATATATGTTTTTCTATCATTATAAATTGCAGGCGCATATTTTGCTGTTGTATTTGTGAATATACAATTGTATATGTCCATTGCGGAAAGAGAACCATAAATCATTGCCTTTTGAAACAAATTTGATGATTCAAAATAAGATCCGTTCACTTTCAAATAAGTTTCTTCATTGTAAATTGCTGCACCTTCAGGAGCATAATTATCAATAAATTTACAATTGTTAACTAAAGCATTGTTTATTGATACTACAGCACCTCCACGAGTTTTTGCATTATCATTTATGAAAGTTACATTATTTAAAATCAAACCATCACATTGTGAAAAGATTCCCCCACCGAAATCGGAAGAGAATCCATTTTTTATAATAAGATCGTTAATGGTTACATTTGCATTAGCTATTCTAAAAAGTCTTGACTGATTTTTTCCATCGATTGTATGTCCATTACCATTAATTATGAAGTTTGTTTTGTTAACAAATGCTCCAATGGTATAGTTCGCATCAACTGTTGGACTATATGCATAATCTTGCGTTATTTCAAAACTATCGGTACTTTTTTCAATTTGTGTTTCTAATGCTGTCAGATTTCCATCAGCACTAACTGCACTTATTGAAATGAATAAGACCAATAGGCTTAAAAATATCATTATCTTTTTCAATTTTTCAACTCCATAATTTTACGGTTAATATTTTTGACATTGATAATATTTAATCTTTTTTTATAATATGTCGATTATAAAAGAATATAATAAAATAATGCCCATACTATTGATTTTAAGCAGTTTTTAGAATTTTATTCCTTGTATGATTGATTTTTTATGATTTATATGTATTCTCATTTGATTATCGGGGAATAAAAATTCTATTTTGATGATGATTTAAAATAAACAGATTATCGGATATCTTTATTAATCTATGTTTATCTTCCATGTTCAAATAAAAAAAGAAAGGATAAATCAGCTATTCGATTAAAATAGCTGGTTTATAAGGCATTGCATTTCTTGCCTTGTTTTGAGGGTCATATGAATCGTCAGTATGGACGATTATTTCGCTTGAAACTTCATTGGAAATGTATTCAAGCGCATCATCAATGATTTGTGCTTCATTGATTTTGCCCACATATTTTGTTTTGGTCATTTCACGGCCTACTTTTTTAGCTACAGCAGCTATTTCTTTTTTATCATCATAAATATTAGCTCCAATAGCCCTACCCATAATCTGACCAATATCTGGTTTTCCAACTTCGTTTGCTATTTTGTATAAGTCCCATTTCCAATCAGGAGCAAGGTAAATGTGCACTTTTTCAGCATCTTCACCAACCATATTTTTGATTTGATTAATGTCTTTGATGAGATTTTGAACTAATTCTTCTGATTTTTCAATTTCAAGACTTATTAAACTTTCATCAGCTTTTGGCCATTCGGCAGCACTTACAAATCCTTTCCCACCATAATTTGACCATAATTCTTCACAGGTGTGTGGTGTAAATGGTGCAAGCAGTCTGATCCATGATTCTACAACTGTGGATAATACATAGATTACTGCAGGGTCTTTTTTGTCAAGCAAATGATTTACTCTGTATAAATAATGGTCAATATCCTTTTTAAGTAGGAATAATGATTCTTGAAGTGCTTTTCTTGTTTGGAAAACTTCTAAAGCTTCAGTGGATGTTTTAATGTGTTGGTTAAGTTGGCTTAACATCCATAAATCGATTGTTCTTGTTAGTTCAACTTCTTCAATGTTACTTAAATCTAGCTCAGAGCCTTTAATTTCCTGAACTTTTCCTGCAAATTCTTTAAACCATTCAAGTCTTCTTTTAGTTCCAAGAACTTCTTTTTCTCTCCAATCAAAGTCTTGCCATGGTTCTGCTGATGCCATTAAGAATAATCTTACTACATCGGCACTGTAATCTTTAATTGCATCCTTTAAAAGAATAACATTTCCTTTTGATGAGGACATTTTATTTCCTTCCAGAAGACCCATTCCAAATACGACAGTTCCTTTCGGCCATTTGTCTTCAGGGAAAATTGCGCTGTGGTGGAACATTAAAAAGCTTAAATGATTTCCGACAAGGTCTTTTGCAGATAATCTCCAGTCAAGTGGATACCAGTAGTTAAATTCGTCCTGGATTTCTTTAACAATTTCCGGCGCAACACTAATGTCTCCAGAATCCTTGTTTAAATAGACTTTATCAAAGAACGCCGGATTTAAATCTTCAGGATTCATATCTTTTAAAAATCTGGCTATTGAATAATAGGACATGTAAATTGTAGAGTCTGTTAAAGGTTCAATTAACCATTTTTTATCCCAAGGAAGTCTTGTTCCAAGTCCAACTTTCCTGGAACAAGCCCAATCATCGAGCCAATCAATATAATAATTGAAATTGTTTTTGACTTCAGGAGGAATTATTGTTTCTCTTTCTAAGACTTCATGGGTTTTTGCAGTCCATTCTGGATTGGAATATTTCATGAACCACTGATCATCCATTATTTTAACAACACAGTTGTTTCCACATCTGCACACTACTGGCCTTTCAGCAAAGTCATACATTATTGTTGCCATATTTTTAGATATTAGCTCTTCTTTTAATTCTTCACGAGCAAATCTGACTTTTTTACCACCAAAACCAGGAATGCTGTCAAGTATGGTACCTTTACTATGTTGAATTTTGTATAGTTCGTTGGTGGCTTCGTGTAGTTTTTCATCGTTTTGGTCAGTTATTCCTAATCTTTCAATAATGTCTGCTGCAGGTATTTCTCCATATCCTTTAACGCTGCAGACTGGAATTGGAACTACATTTTCAATAATTCCTTTCAAATTGTATTTGGCTATTAATTCATCATTGTTTTTCAGGTCTTTTAAAGCAATATAATCTGCTGGTGCATCTGCAGGTTCTGAGAAAACGACACCACTACCATAAGATGCACTTACAAAGCTTGCAGGGAAAATTGGCAATTCATCGCCAGTAAATGGATTAACCGCCATTTTACCAATCAAATCATTTGGATTAATTTCAGATATGATTTCTAAATCTTTAATTTGGTGCTTTAAATTGTAATGGGCTTCTTTTGTTATTACCCAATTTTCGCCGTCTGCTGAAACCAAAACATATTCCACATCAGGATTTAACCAGATGTTGGTTGCTCCAACAATGGTTTCAGGCCTTAATGTTGCGGTAACTAAAATTTTATCATCAATTTTAAATTTAAGTAAAGTTAATTCATTAACTCCAACACCTTCTCCTTCAAGTAAATCGTGATCTCCAACGGGATTATCACAGTTTGGACAGTATTTGACTGGATGTTCTCCTTTTTGAATTAATCCTTTTTCGTGGAGTGTGGTAATTTGCCATTCTATGAATTTTTTATATGTTGGGTCAATTGTTCTGAATTCACGTCTCCAGTCAATTGAATAACCCATTTCATGCATTACTTCATTGTATTCACTACTGAAGTATCTTACAATATATTCCGGGTCTTCCAATTTTGGCAATTCATCTTTAGAAACTTTGTGAACATTTTCATATAAATCTAAGGTCCATGGATCTTTTCTTTTAATTCTGTCGGCTATTCCAATAACCGGAGCACCGGTTACGTGCCATGCCATAGGGAATAAAACATTATAACCTTCCATTCTTTTAAATCTTGCATATACATCCGGTACAGTGTATGTACGACCATGACCGATATGCATTGCACCACTAGGGTATGGGAAAGCTACAGTAATGAATAATTTTTCTTTATCGTTAGGGTTTGATTCAAATAATTTTGCATCAGCCCATTTCTTTTGCCATTTTTTTTCTGTCACTAAATCACCATTAAAGTCTTTTTAGGGCTTTCGGGAACTTGTGTCTTGTGTTGGTTCCTTTCAACTCTGTTTATAATGTCATTAACTTCATTAACTTCAATATCCAATTCTTTTGCAATGGAATCAGCATCAATTTCTTTTTCAATGAATCGATATAAAATTTTATCAAGCAACTTATAAGTCATTCCTATTTCATCTTCATCAGTTTGATTGTTCCATAATCCTGCTCTAGGTGGTTTATCAATGATTTCTTGAGGAATTTCTAAGTATTTGGCTAATTCATAAACATCGGTTTTATATAAATCTCCAATAGGTTCAATGTCACATGCGCCGTCCCCATGTTTTGTAAAATATCCTATTAAGATTTCACTTTTATTGCCTGTTCCACAAACTAGGTAGTTTTTTGAATTAGCATAAAAATAAATAATTGACATTCTTATTCTAGCTTTAAGATTTCCAATAGCCAGTATATCTTCTTCTAATTGTGCAACTGATAAGAATTCGTTTAAAATACTATCAATAGCCATTTCTTTATAGTTTATTCCAAGTAATTGTGCTATTGTAGTACCGTGTAGTTTATCTTCTGTTGGTGTTGTTGTGGATGGTAAAACTACTCCAAAAACATTTTCTTTTCCAACAGCTTCGCAAGCTAAAAATGCAGCTACTGTGGAGTCAATTCCTCCACTTAATCCTACTACAAGTCCGTCTGCATTAGCTTCGGATACTTTATTTTGAACGAATTCTGTGATATTATTTTTTGTTTTTTCTACATCTATTTTTGGAATTTCGTTCATATCAAACACTCACTTAATTTTTTATTAGTAATTAATATGACTGTTTTATTATTTAATATAATATGTAAGAATTTTGTCAAATGAATTTTGTCATGGCTGATTAAAAAAATAAGATGGTAAATGGATAATGGGTGGTGGAAACTAAAAAGTTGGATTATGGGCGGATGAGGTTTTCAGGTATTCCATAATCTTTATATTTCTGTGCTATTTTATCAACGGTTCCATCTTTATACATTTCGTCTAATGTTTTTTGAACCTGATTTTTTAGCTCAGTGTTTCCTTTTTTAAATCCAATACCGTACTGTTCATGAGTCAACGGTTCATCCACTATTTTAAAATGTGTTCGGTCGAATTTTTCAGTCAACTCATAATTGGCGCAACCGATATCCACAAGTATTGCATCACATGCTCCACTTTCCAAATCCATAAATGCAGTGTTATAATCTTTTATTTCCTGTATTTTACCAAATGTATCTCCAACTGTTTTATTCTGGTTTTTAATGGCTTCTGCACCGGAAGATTCGCCCAATACTTCAACTGTTTTTCCTTTCAAGTCACTGATTGATGAAATATTTGAATCAGACTTTACAACAAATTTCTGTGTGTTATTAAAGTATGGATTTGACCAGGTATAATCATTTTCTCTTCCATTTATGGTGAATTCACTCCAAATACAATCTATTTCTCCAGAATCAAGTTCTACTTTTTTTGAATCCCAATTAATTATTGGTTGGGCTTTAAATGTCCAATTATTTCTAGCACAAACTTCTTTCGCTAATTCTAAATCAAAACCGGTATAACTCTTGTTGTCTGTTAGGTATGCAAATGGCGGAAATTCGGAGTTAAATCCTACAACAAGTGTCTTTTCGTCATTTGTTGTGGTGTTTTTGGAATTGTCTAAAAAATCCAGAAAACCTGCATTGACAGTACCTGCTGCTAAAAATATTGTCAATAATGCTAATATAATAAGTATTTTTTTATTCATTATGTCCGACCCTTATCTATTTAGTATATTTAATTGATTAATCATTTGTTGTTTACATTATTTATCTTTAATGCAGATTTTTAGATAATGTTTATATATTAAAAAAAATAAAATAACATAAAGTTACTAAAATAATTTTATATACTCGAGGTGATTATTTGGCTTTTAAAGATTATTTTAAATTTAACAAAGACAAAACAACATTTATTTTCGTTGGTGGAAAAGGAGGTGTGGGAAAAACCTCCATTTCATCAGCAACAGCTTTATGGTTAGCTGAACAAGGCAAAAAAACATTGGTTGTATCAACTGACCCTGCTCATTCACTTTCCGATTCTCTGGAAGTGCCTATTGGTCACTATCCAAGAGAAATTAAAACTAATTTATATGCTGTTGAAATAGACCCTGATGAAGCGATGGCCGAAAAACAAACTGCACTTGAAGCACAAAAAGAAAATTCCTCTGATGACATGCTTGGAGGTCTTGATTTTTTAACTGATCAAATGGATTTGGCTTCATCTTCACCTGGTGCTGATGAAATAGCTGCATTTGAAGTATTTTTGTCTGTAATGACATCTAATGAATTTGACGTTGTAGTATTTGATACCGCACCAACCGGCCACACATTAAGGTTATTGTCATTTCCTGAAGTAATGGATTCTTGGGTAGGTAAAGCAATGATGGCTAAAGCTAAGTTGGGTTCTCTTGCAAATTCTTTAAAAAATATCATGCCGTTTATGGATGCAGTAGATAATCCTCAAACAGCTGAAGATTTAAAAAGAACCAAAGAACAAATTGATGAAGCTAAAAAGGTATTGTCTAATCCTGATAGGACTACATTTAAAATGGTTGTTATTCCTGAAGAGATGTCAATTTATGAATCAGAAAGGGCACTTGAAGCATTAGAGAAAAATGAAATGGTTGTGGATAGTGTTATTGTTAATCAGGTAATGCCTGATATTTGTGACTGTGATTTCTGCCACTCAAGACATAAGTTACAGCAAAAACGTTTGGCTTTAATCAGTCAAAAATTCCCAAATCAACAAATAGCTGAAGTTCCTCTGTTCAAGGATGAAGTTAAAGGTCAGGAAAAACTTTTAAACTTGGCCCATATTCTTTATGATGATGAGGATAATACTGAGGTAACTCAGGAAGCTATTCAACTTTAGAAAAATTTATTTTTCTTATTTATTTTTT
>CACYVR010000025.1 GCA_902777885.1 uncultured Methanobrevibacter sp. | reverse complement strand
TCTTCTGCTGATGCCAATGCACGATGCTTAACACCGTCAGGAGGTTTGACCATTTCACCTAAAGAAAGACCATATCCTTCATCCTTAATAATAGAATCACCAATATGAGTATGGCCATTTAAAAAGCTGGGAGCAATAATGGAACCATCAACATCTATCACCTTACCCTCTTTTGTATCTTTGGAAATGTCAATGATTATGCCATCATCAACAGTAACATTGGCTTTAACGGGCTCCAAATTCAATCCTCTTAAAATAATTCCATTAGTAAAAGTAAACATTAAAGAAAAGTCTTTAATTGAAAATATTTAAATTTTGTGGGATATGAAAAACAGTAGAAATATAATGATTAAAATCATCCACTTCATGAAAAGGCATAACATTATTTCGATTCATCCATATATCCCATTATTTTCTATAATATTTCAAAAAGTAATGTATTTAAGGATTTGCACACATCATAATCAACATAATTTCACATGATTACAAATCAAAATTAAATATATTAAACACCATTTACAAAATAATATTTACATTGAATTTATGAGGATGATTAAAATTAACTCTCAAGAAATTAGATATTTTTACAGATATATTGTTAAAAGCGGTAATGTATACCGCATAAAATATAACAATAAGGATTATGGAGAGTTTAAAAAATTATCCGATGCATTATATGAAAGAGATGCCTTATTTTACTGTAACTTTGACTATGATTTGCTTGTTGAATGCGATTTGGAAAATAAATACGAAGATATGACACTACCCCCATTTCCAGAAAAAAGGTCAAAAGGAAGAATAAAAGGAATTAAAGTAAACAAAAAAGAAAGGGAAGGAGAAATACTTTTTGATCATAAAAAAAGAGGATTCTATATCCGCAAAGGAGATAAATTTTTCGGATACTATGCATCAATGACTGAAGCATACTACTACAAAAAGATCCTTATGGAAAACGACTGGGATGAAAACGCCATCAAACAGAAGGTTACAATCAGAATTGAAATGAACAAAAAAATTGACCTGACCAAAGAATATGAGGTTAAACTTAACTATTGTCCTAACTGCAGAAGCAAATTAAAAATCAATCAGGAAGAATGTCCTTCATGCGGCGTTAACATTAAAGAGTATTTATACTCAAATTAAAAAAAAGAGAAATGAAGAATGATTATTCTTCACCATTGTATTTATTTAAAGATTTAACATTAATTTTATTGTGTTGAACTGCTTCAATAGCATTCAATGCCGCTCTTGCACCAGCTAATGTGGTAACATAAGGAATACCAAGTTCAATAGCTAAACGTCTGATGATATAACCGTCCTGAGCAGACTGCTGGCCTTCAGAAGTATTAATAATTAAATCTATTTCATTTGCTAAAATAGCATCCCTGATATTCGGGGAACCTTGAGATACCTTTTTAATTTTTTCAACATCATCAAGTTTTGTTGCATCAGCAGTTCCTGAAGTTGCAACAAGTTTGAATCCCAAATTAGAAGCTTTTTCTGCAATAGGTCTGATTTTTTTCTTATCGTCTTCTTTTACACTTATAAATATTTTACCTTCTTTAGGCAAATCCATTCCTGCTGAAAGCTGGGATTTATAAAATGCCATACCGAAGGTTTCATCAATACCGATACTTTCACCTGTAGATTTCATTTCAGGACCTAAAACAGTGTCTGATTCAGGCAATTTCAAGAATGGGAATACTGACTCTTTGACTGCAACATGATCTATTTTGATTTCTTTTGTCAAATCAAAGTCTTTTAATTTAGCACCATTCATAATCCAAGTAGCTACCTTAGCCAATGGTACTCCAATGGCCTTACTTACAAATGGAACAGTTCTACTTGCACGAGGATTTGCTTCAATGATATAAACCATTTCCTCATCGAGTTTTACTGCATACTGAATATTCATTAAACCTTTAACATCCAATTCCAAAGCCAATTTGGTTGAATTTTCACGAATAGTATCCAAAATATGTTCAGGAATTGTTTGCGGCGGAATTACACATGCAGAGTCTCCGGAGTGAACTCCAGCCTCTTCAATGTGTTCCATAATTCCTGCAATGAATACATCTTCACCGTCACATAGAATATCAACGTCCAATTCAATTGCATCCTCAAGGAATTTGTCCACTAAGATTGGATGTTCAGGTGATACTTTTACAGCCTCTTTCATATATTCTTCAAGTTCCTTGTTATCGTAAACGATTTCCATAGCCCTTCCGCCGATAACATAGGATGGACGTACCAATACAGGGAATGTAATTTTTTCTGCAATTTCACGAGCTTCCTCAAATGAGTTTGCAGTTCCATAAGGTGCCTGATGAATATGCAATTTCTCGAGGAGTTCAGCAAATAATTCCCTGTCCTCTACCCTGTCGATGCTTTCATAAGGTGTTCCCAATATTTTAACTCCTGCATTAGCAAGAGGCACTGCCAAGTTGATTGAAGTTTGACCACCGAACTGAACAATAACCCCATCAGGTTTTTCCTGTTCAATTACTCCCATTACATCTTCAAAGGTAATCGGTTCAAAAAAGAGCTTGTCTGAAATATCATAATCAGTACTTACAGTTTCAGGGTTGTTGTTGATTAATATGGTTTCTATTCCATCATCCTTAAGCGCAAGTGATGAATGTACACAACAGTAATCAAATTCAATACCCTGACCGATTCTGATTGGGCCTGCACCTAAAATAACAACCTTTTTCTTTGTTGTGGAAGTTAATTCATTACCTATATCATAGCTGCTGTAGTAATAAGGGGTTTTTGCTTCAAATTCTGCAGCACAGGTATCCACCATTTTATATGACTGATTAATGTTATACCTCTTAAGCAAGTTTCTGATGTATTCTTCAGTTTGACCGGATAACTCTGCCAATCTTGAATTGGAACAGCCAATCTGTTTTGCTTTTCTTAGATAATATTCATCATCCAACTTATCTGCAGTAACATCATTTTCAAAGTTTACGATGTTTCTGATTTTGTATAAGAAGAACTTATCGATATTTGTTAATTCATGAATTTTATCCAAGTCCATTCCATCTTTAATAGCTGAATAAATCTGGAAATAGATTAAATCAGTTGGATTGGCCAGATCATCTTCACTGTATTCAACATATTCAAAACCGTCAAAGCCCATATCAAGTGACCTGAGTGATTTTTGGAATGCTTCTTCAAAGGTTCTTCCAATTGCCATCACTTCACCGGTTGCCTTCATCTGCACACCGACTTCACGACTGATTCCTTTAAACTTATCGAATGGCCATCTTGGGATTTTTATTACAACATAATCAATAGCAGGTTCAAAAGAAGCGGGAGTTTCTTTGGTAATGTCGTTTCTAATTTCATCCAAAGTCATTCCTAAAGCTATTTTTGAAGAAATTTTAGCGATAGGATAACCTGTAGCTTTTGATGCTAGAGCACTACTTCTTGATACACGAGGATTTACTTCAATTACCTTATATTCATCGTTTTCAGGATTTAGGGCAAATTGAATATTACATCCTCCGCGAATACCTAACGCCCTGATGATTTTGATTGATGCGTCACGCATTTTTTGGATTGTTTCATCACATAAATTTTGAATCGGAGCGACAACAACACTGTCTCCTGTGTGAATTCCCATAGGGTCTATGTTTTCCATGGTACATACAATGATACAGGTATCTTCCTTATCCCTCATTACTTCAAATTCTATTTCTTTCCAACCGAGAACGGATTCATCGATAAGAACCTGATTAATAAAACTCATGTCCAATCCATGGTTTGCAATTTCGATTAATTCCTCTTTATTGTGAGCAATTCCTCCACCAGTTCCACCTAATGTGAATGCTGGCCTTACGATAACAGGATAACCTATTTCTTCCACTGCCTTGAGTGCATCATCAACACTTTCAACAGCCTGACATTTTGGAATCTCCTCACCGATTTCATCCATAAGATTTGCAAACAAATCACGGTCTTCCACATCCTTAATAGTTTGAACATCAGAGCCCAATACCTTAATTCCTTCCAATAATCCTAAATCTCCGAGTCCTGTTGCTATATTTAATCCGGTTTGTCCACCCATGGTTGGTAAAATAGCATCTACTTCTTCTTCTTTTATGATTTTAGCAACTATTTCTGGAGTTAACGGTTCAGTATAAACAGTATCTGCCATGTCAATATCAGTTTGAATAGTAGCCGGATTACTGTTAACAAGTACTGTTTCAATTCCCTCTTCCCTTAGTGATTTACATGCTTGTGATCCTGAATAATCAAACTCTGCAGCTTGTCCGATTTGAATAGGTCCAGAACCAATGATTAAAACTTTCTTAATATCTTTATCTACTGGCATATGTAATCCTCATTAAATTTTTTAATAATCTTCCATCATCTGGTTAAATTCATCAAAAATACCTCTCGTATCATTTGGACCAGGGCCCGCTTCAGGATGGTATTGTATACACTGCATAGGCAATTCCTTATGGGAAATTCCCTCAGGAGTTCCATCATTTAAATTAATTTGTGTTAAAATCAAATCAGTATCCTTCAGAGATTCCTTATCAATTGTAAATCCATGATTTTGTGAAGTGATAAATACTTTTCCAGTACTTAAATCCTTAACTGGCTGATTTTCTCCTCTGTGTCCAAATTTCATTTTATATGATCTGGCTCCGAAAGATTTTGCAATCAATTGCTGACCCATACAAATTCCAAAAATAGGCAACCTATTTGATAATTTCTTCATGGTTGCAATTGTTTCATATACTCTGTCAGGATTTCCAGGACCTGATGTTATCATCAGCCCACTTGGAGAGTAATCCAATACAGTTTTATAATCAGTATCATATGGGAACAAGATTACACCAATGTCCCTTTCTAAAAATGAGTTGATAATGTTCTTTTTAACACCACAATCAATCAATGCAACTTTTTTATCTGCATCTTCATTGAACTGCTTAATTTCTTTGGTTGAAACTAACTGAACAACATCTCTGTCCTCAATGCTTGGTTGTGATTTAGCCATTTCAATTAACTTATCATCCGCTATATCTTCAGTGGTAATGGCTGCTTTTAGAGAACCTCTTTCACGTATTTTTAAAGTTAAATCTCTGGTATCAACTCCACTAATTCCTGGAGTCTTAAATTCCTTTAAAAAATCATCTAAGGTTTTTTGAGGTCCGAAATTGGATAATTCACGACAAACCTCACGACAAACAAATCCTTCAACCTGAACTCTGTCAGACTGATACCACTCTTCACTTACCCCATGATTTCCCTCTAAAGGATAAGTGGACATCAATATTTCTCCTTTAAAAGACGGGTCAGTCAAAGATTCAGTATAACCACCCATACCTGTTGAAAAAACAAGTTCTCCCAATTTGGTAGTTTCATAACCAAATCCTTCTCCTTTAATAACAGTTCCATCTTCCAAAGCCAATTTAGCTATTTTTACCATTAAATCACCATTATAAAAAAAATATAAAATTATAACTTATCTGTATTATATATCTTTTACAATATTATTAAAAGTTTGTTTTTTGGAAAAATTTAAAAAAAAGTAGTGTGAAATCAAACTGGTTTAAAGGTATTTGAGAACCTTGCTTCCATCATCCGTAAGCTTATATAGTCTGCCCTTTCGAACATTAGGTGTGGCACAAACAACCAAATCATGTTTTCTTAAATCAGCCAAAAGATTCGAAATATGATTAGTACGAACATTTAAAGCCTCACCAATTTCTTTTGGAGTTTTTAAATCATATTCAATAAATTTTAAAATATTTACTCTGTGATTTGATGCCTTGACATATGCAACCAACTCCAAAAACCCTTCACCATCATTCATAGATAAGTATTTATAAAAAGTCAATAGTATTCATATATATTATTTAACACACAAATGACAAATTACTAACAAATGATTAATACATGGTGTAAACATGGATGCAGATTTGATTGATATATTAGACGAATTTAGAAACTTGAAAATAAACTACGACATTGAAAGATTTAAACTTTTATCCTTTCAATTGGAAAACATTATAAAAGACTACCAGAGACTAATAGAATCCAGAAAAGAAATTCAGGAAAAATACTTTGAAGTAATGAAAAATCTCAATGACAATGGACTTGAAACAGAAATCGATTATTCACGATGGGAAAAATTAAGATCTAGTGAAGACAGCGAATGGAAATTAGAACTTGATGAATTGAGCAGATTAAATTACGAAGTTGAAGAAGCATTGAAATTATTGGAAACTGGCGAAATTGAAAAAATGATAATAGAAGAAGAAACAAAACTGACAGGAGATATGCTCAAAAAATAATTGGGTTACTTAATTTTTAAACTGAAATCCAAGCTCCTTGAAGAATGAGTTAGCCCGCCAATAGAAATAATGTCAACACCCAAATCGACATAATCCAAAATGTTATCCTGATTAATACCACCGGATATTTCAATTAATGAATTCTGACGAATGTTTCTATTTTCTAACTCTTTTATGACTTCACTTACCTTTAAGGCATCCATATTGTCTAACATGACAATATCTGCATTATTTTCAACACATAAAATCGCATCTTCAAGGCTTTCAACTTCAATTTCTATTTTTTTGGAAAAGCTCACGTTTTTTTGTGCCTTTAAAAGAGCATCAATAGGTGATCCGACTACGGCAATATGATTATCCTTAATCAAAACCATGTCATCCAAACTGAATCTATGGGTATCAGCCCCACCAATATTCAAAGCCATTTTATCAAATTTACCAATGGCAGGCTGAGTTTTTCGAGTTCCTGCAATAATGACTTTACCATCAACCAGTTTTACATACTTATTGGCTGCACTGGCCACACCACTCATACGCATCAGTAAATTAAGTGCAGTTCTTTCAACCAATAAAATGTCTCTTGCATTTCCATATAAAGACATCAGCAAATCTCCTTTTTTTATTGCATTTCCATCCCTTAAATGAAAAGGAACCTTTACTCTTTTTGATTCGAATAATTGTTTAGCTATATTAATACCTGCTAAAATACCTTCATCTTTTGAAACGATATGTGCGCTTACTTCTTCATTTTCTCCAATGACACTATTTGATGTTATATCGCCAAAACCTTCATCTTCATCAAGCATATATTCAAGTATTTTATCCACAAAATCACCTAAAAGTTAATAATTATTAAAGATATATATTAATCTTATAATATAAAATAAGTGATTCAATATGGAAATTACATTTTTAGGAACCTCATCTGCTGTCCATTCATATAAAAGAAGCCATGCATCAATTGCCCTTAAGGCTTTTGGAGAAACAATCTTATTCGATTGTGGTGAAGGAACACAAAGACAGCTGATTTATACCAATATAAGCCCTATGAAAATCTCAAATATTTTTATTACACATTATCATGGCGATCACATACTGGGTGTTCCTGGATTACTTCAAACAATGAATTTCATGGGCAGGGAAAATAAATTGCATATCTATGGACCAAAGGGTCTAGATAACCTTCAAAAAGCAATATCCCACCTCGGTTTTCCTAATTTTGATTTTCCTATAGAATGGATTGAAATCGATAATGGAACAATCATTGAAAATGAAGAATACGTTATCAAAGCCCAAAGAGTTAAGCATAATACGCCAACTTTGGCATACTCAATTGAAGAGCTGAAAAAACCCAGGTTCCAACGCCAGAAAGCTATTGACCTGGGCGTTCCTGTGGGACCGGATTTCGGAAAGCTCCATAATGGAATACCTGTTGAAGTCAACGGCAAAACCATTCGTCCAGAACAGGTTCTAGGTCCGCCACGAAAAGGCGTTAAAATAACATACTCTGGAGACACAAGACCTTGCGAAGAGTTAATCGAATTTGCTCGAGATTCAACCCTTCTGATTCATGAAGCAACATACAAAGTTGAAGACACAGATAAAGCAGAAGAACATGCCCATTCAACTTCGGCCGATGCTGCTAGAACTGCACTCTATTCGAACTCAAAAGAATTAATATTAACTCATATAAGTGCAAGATATAATGACGTTGATAACCTACTTGATGAAGCTAAAAAAATTTTTAAAAATACAAAAATCGCTGAAGATTTGATGAAAGTGGAGTTATAACATGGAAATTCCTGCAGATTTATTTCAGACATTTTTACAGATAATTCTAATTATATTATTGACAATGATTGTCTCCAAGATAATTACTCGAATATTGAATAAATTAAATCGTTTTGATGAGAGTAAAACCGCAATATATCTAATAAAAGAAATTATCGTATATATCATTTATTTTATTGGCATGATGTATTTTTTAAAGCTATTTGGAATTAACCTGTACGGTACATTATTGAGTTTAGGTATTGTAGGTATTGCCGTGAGCCTTGCAGCAAAAGACATAATATCCAACTTATTTTCAGGAATAGTACTGATAATTGGCAGGAGCATTAAAGTAGGAGATACCATCGAAATTAACAAAACTAAAGGAGTCATTCAGATGATACATCTAAGAAAAACAACCATCAAGGATGATGA
>CACYVR010000024.1 GCA_902777885.1 uncultured Methanobrevibacter sp. | reverse complement strand
ATCGGCATCAATGTAAACGTCATTTCCAAAGTGATTTGGATAATCACAAATCATAATGTTATCCAAAGGTGTTGTAACATTACCTAATGCAAAGTATCTTCCACAATCCATACATAACATGTATTTATCTGTGAAATCACCATTAACATTTACAAATACCTCATTTTGACCTTCTACTTGACGATAATTAGTTGCTAATCGGTTAAGCTCTGATTCCAGTTGCTTTTTTTGAACATCATCAGGAAACTCGCCATTAGAGATGTAGTAAATAACGTCCCACGTATCGTAAACATAAGGGCTTGACAAATCAAAGTAAGCAGTATCTAACCCACATTCAAGATTACAAATGAAATCTGTATTGATTTGTTTTGTAATGTTTCCTAAAGGTATGAAACCATCCACAGCGCATAATCCATATTTGTCTGTGAAGTCTTCACCAATTTTAACATAGATGCCCCTATCATAATTTGGAGACAAGACATAATCATCTTTATTAATATCCTTAAACGGATCATAAATAAAGTATTGACCATTAGATGAACTGTCCACATTTGATGTAGCAGCAACATTTAAAGCATAAACAATGGAATCCACTGTTTGTTGAGAGGATTCAGCTATTGAATAAGATGCAGGAACTGAAAAAAGAAAAGCTACAGCAGAATTTGACTGATGAAATACATCATTAGAAACAATATCTTTAACAACTTTTGCATCAAAATCATCAGATGAAGAAGTATTGGTATCAGAATTACCTATTTCATTTAAAACTGGATTATTAACTATTAAAAAACCATTGTCATTTGAAATGAATGCATATCCTCCAGCAACTAAACCAATTCCCACAATAAGTAATGCAATTATCGCAATCTTTTTAATATTTTCACCCCCATAATCATTGTAATATATAATATACATTTCATGATATATATGCCTATTTTAAAAACCCAACAAAAATTAAATTTAATAGTTTTTATAGAAAGTACAGTAAGGAGTTATTTTTATGCAAGTAAGAACAAGAGATTTTATTTACACAACTGATGGAATGTATTTCGCATCAACAAATTATATCCATCCGGAAGATAGATACATCTCATTTTTAAGATACATACCTGATGAAAATGGAGACCGTGAAAAAGACGGCATTAGATATAGAAAAGTTGGTTCTGAGGAAGCATATTCATATTTACGTGAAAATTATCCGGATTATTTATACTTCTGTGATGTGACCAATGTTGAAATGATGGGAGTGCCCCTGGATAAAGTTGAAAGAGTCATAAAACCAGAAAACAGATTGCTTGGTCTTAAAAAGACATTTGAATCCGGAGGTGAAGTCAAAAACCCCGAAATCATATCAAAATTGATGGATGTCTGTGACTTTTTCCACTACATTGCAGGAATTGACTATGAAAACATGGGCATTTCAGGATCAATTTTGCCGGGACTTCAAAAGGATGACGTGTCAGATTTGGATTATGTCATTTATGGTCTTGACAATCACAGAAAAGCCATTGCAGCATTTAAAGAACACAGAAATGAAGAAGTGTATATCGAAGAGGTCGACAAACGCATTACGCTCAATGGAATAACAGACGATTATTGGGATTTTGTTTACAATAAAAGAATGAGCGATTCAAGCCTTACGCCGGAAGAATTCAGATGGTATGAAAACAGAAAGGCGAATCGTGGAACAATAGACGGTACATTGTTTGACATTTTAGCCACAAAAGGCTATGAAGAAATTGAAGGCAAATGGGGAGATACTAGATACGAACCTCAAGGAATAGCAAGAATAGAATGTGATATTATAAGTGCGCTTGGAGCATTCGATAATCCTTCATTATACACGGTTGAAAATGTTGAAATTCTTGATGGCGTCGAAAAAGACATTGTTGAGGTTGTATCATTTACACATACCTACGCAGGAGAAGTTGTTGATGGAGAGCATGTTATTGCAAAGGGCAAAGTTGAAAAAGTAATCAGCGAAGGAAAGAAAGATTATTACAGGCTTGTTGTAGGCACTACCCGTGAAGCAATAGATGAATATCTTAAGCTAAAAATTCCACCCGCATGAAAATATTGCCTTGAAAGATAAAAATTTATCTAAAACAATATTATTCACCAAACATCACCATATTTACTTATTTTATAAAAATTAACGACATTTAAAACCTCTATTTATTTATACTAAGATAGACAATCTATTATTACAAAAATAACGAGGTTAAACTATGATAAGCATTTCTTCAATAAGATCACACATGTATTGTCCAATGAAATTATACCTACAAACACATGTGGATACAACAGAAAACAAAGATATAGAATTAAACATTGAATTAAAAAAGATTAAAATAGATACACAAGATTTAGTGCAGAAAAATATGCGTAAATTAAAAAAAGAAATGAGTCTAACAGAAATTGAAGACACATTATCCGAAAATATCGCAAACTATCTTGAAAGTACATTCTCTTCAATTCAGAATATGAATTTAGGCCTTACAACAGAACAGATTATTGAAATAAATAATGAAACATATTTCAATATTAAAAACTATGCCATAAAAGCCAAACAGGCAATGGAACTTTTAGGAAAAAACGGATTTGCAATAGTCGATATGTTCTTTCCAAATTGCATGTACTCATACCATTTAAAAGACATTAAATTAGAAGTGACAGGATTATGCGATAAGATTGAAATTGTTGATGGAAAATATTATCCGATATCCATCAGACACTCAACACCACCCATAAAGGGTGTTTGGGACCAAGATGCGATAGATCTTGCAGTTAATGCAATATTGATTGAAGAGGAATTTGAAACTGAAGTCTTTGTTGGTTTCGTTGATTATACAAAAATTAATGAAAGACGACCCGTAGTGATTGACGTTAATATCAGAAAAGCATTATTTGATGTTATAAATGAAGTAAAGGAAATAGAATACAATAAAAAAGTACCGACAGTAAAA
The DNA here is from genome assembly GCA_902777885.1 of uncultured Methanobrevibacter sp. Taxonomy (GTDB): domain Archaea; phylum Methanobacteriota; class Methanobacteria; order Methanobacteriales; family Methanobacteriaceae; genus Methanocatella. The sequence goes on along the minus strand of CACYVR010000024.1, from coordinate 15,171 downwards.
ATAAACGATAGAAAATGTGGAAATTGTGAATATAAAAATATATGTTTAAAAGAATAGGGAATATCCCTTATTCTTTTTTCAATCATAGAATTTACCGAGGAATTCCTTCATTCTAGTATTATCAGAAGAAAATACTTCTTCAGGAGTTCCTTCTTCAATAATATATCCATCATCCATGAAAATTATTTTATCACCGACATTACGTGCGAACGTCATCTCGTGAGTAACAATTACCATAGTCATATTTTCAGCAGCCAAATCCCTAATAACAATAAGAATCTCGCTTGTTAATTCAGGATCCAAAGCTGAAGTAGGTTCATCAAAGAATAATATATCAGGATTCATTGCAAGTGCACGGGCAATTGAAACCCTCTGCTGCTGACCCCCGGACAATTCATGAGGATAAGCATCTTCCTTATCTTCCAAACCCATCTTTTTAAGTAAATCCCTTGCTGATTTTAAAACTTCATTTTTATCTCTTTTTTGAACTTTAATCGGAGCATTGATGATATTTTTTAAAACATTGTGATGTGGGAATAAATTAAAATCCTGAAATACTAAACCGAAAGTTCCATCGAAATTTATTTCGCCACTATCTTCCTGCTCCAATTTAGTGATACAACGAAGTAATGTGGATTTACCTGAACCGGAAGGTCCGATTATACATAAGACTTCACCTTTTTCAACATTAAGGGAAATATCTTTAAGTACAACATTATCATCAAAACTTTTTTTAAGATTCTTAACTTCCAATAAACTCATAATAATCCCCTTAACTTAAATAATTGTAACGTTTTTCAAGACGTGCCATTACAAATGCAACAAGTATATTAAAGACATAATAGAATAAACCAGCGACTAATAATGCTGCAATTGAAGCATCTGCAGCCGCAATCTGTTTAGCAACAGTGAACATCTCCGGAACAGCAATAACAAATGATAATGAAGTATCTTTTACAAGTGTAATGACCTCATTTGTCACTGAAGGAAGAATAATTCTAAATACTTGAGGCAATATGATTGTGAAAAATGTTTGAATTTTACCATAACCCAATACTTGAGCAGCTTCATATTGGCCTTTTGGAATAGCTTCGATTCCTCCCCTATAGATTTCAGCAAAGTAAGCAGCATAATTCATGGAAAATGCAATTATAACTGCGATAAATCTGTAATCCGGTGAAAGAGTCATTCCAAAAATATAATAAGGACCAAAGAACACGACTATTAACTGTAACATTAACGGTGTACCTCTCATAATGGAAATATAAACTTTCATTATCCATCTAAGAGGAGCAAAACTACTCATTCTTCCGAATGAAATTAACAATCCTAACGGAAGTGAAAATAATAAAGTAAGTAAGAATATTTCGATGGAGGTAATCATACCCTCCATCAAAAGACTTACCATAGATTCCAACATCATATGATATTCTACCTCAATTCAAATCTATTTTTGAATAAGAGAACCTGGAACACCATAAGTTGTATAGTTTTGTGCGATTCTGGTAACAGTACCATCTGCAAACATTTCATCTAAAGTTTTTTGTACTTTATTTTCCAAATCGGTGTTACCTTTTTTAAATCCAATACCGTATTGTTCAGATGAAATTGAATCATTCAAGATTTTTAAACTGCCTGTATTGTTAGCGCTGTTAACTTGGTATTGTGCGACACCAATATCCAGTGCTACAGCATCACAAGCACCAGATTTTAAATCCATGATTCCAGTATTATAATCTGCAACTTCCACTAATTTAGAGAATGTGTCTGCAAGAGTTTTGTTATCTCCTTTAAGAGCAGCAAGAGCAGATGAATCTTTCTGTGTTTCTACCGTTTTACCTTTTAAATCGGCAAGTGAATTAATGCCTGAATCTGCTTTTACAACAACAACCTGTTTGTTATCAATGTAAGGTTTAGACCAAGTGTAATCGTTTTCCCTACCATTTATGGTAAATCCGTTCCAAATACAGTCAATAGTTCCAGAATTTAATTCAGCATCTTTTGCATCCCAGTCAATTGGTTGTTTTACTAAAGTCCAATTGTTTCTGTTACAGACTTCCTGAGCCAAATCTAAATCAAAACCTTGATATCCCCCTTTTCCATCTGAGAATCCATAAGGTGGAAACTCAGCATCAAAACCAACAATTAAATTAGAATCATTATTGGCTACTTTTGCAGTACTATGACCGCCACCACCTAAAAAGTCAAAAAGACCTGCACTAGCAGTACCCATGACTAAAAAGGCTATTAAAACCATAGCTAAAATAAAACCTATTTTTTTATTCATTGAAAACACCATATATAGTATCAATATATGTAGAATAGAAATTAATTCTAATCTATATAATATGTATATTTATCTACATATTTAATTGTATTAGATTTGATATTCGGCAATTTAATGATTAATAAATTTTGGTCAAAAGTTATTAAAAAGTAAGATTAAATTTTACATCAAATAGAACGCTTCTGCAATAGACATTAGCGCTGAAACACCCTCAGAACCCACCTCACATAACATTTTAGATTTGCAATTGATGTTAATAGATTTAAGGTAAAAATGAATAAAAAAGAATATTAATATTTGATATTGTCACCTAAACGAGAAATATCAAATACGGCAGTATCTGCAATAGACATTACCGCCAAAACACCGGCCTGAACCGGATCAGTAATAATTAAATCTGCATATTCAGTTACACTTCCAGGCATGTTTAAAGAAATTACAATAAGATTATTTTCTTTTCGAACTTTTTTAACAGATTCTGTAATTTCTCCACCCATCAAAGACCCTGCAAGAACCAATGCACTAACACGAGGTAATCTTGAAATGGCTTCAACAGCCTCAGCAATATTACGTTCCCCAACTAAAGGAATTGTATCTATACTAATACGTTCACCACGAATATTATGCCTATCAGCTTCCGTTATAGCGCCCATGGCAACTTGAGATACCTGAGCACCACCACCGACAATTATGATACGTTTACCATAAATATCCAACTGAGAACCATGCAGTTCAACAGATATAACTTCAGGAATTAGATTTAAATCCTTAATTAAATCATCGATATTGACAATATGTTCAAGCTCTATATTAATGGAACCCTTATTATCCTTTTCAACATAAAGATGAGTGTAACTAATATTAGCACCATAACGACTAATTATGGCAGTAATATCATCTAAAACACCCTTTTTTTCTTCAGTTACGATCGTAATACTATAATCATTCATTTTGCGGCCTAATTTTATCCAATTCAGCATGTGCTTTTTTCCACATGCGCAAATAATTATCCTCACGAGAAACAGGAATTACATCAAGACCCAATTCACGATGTTCTCTAATCCATTCCTCATGAAATACCGGTATTTCAACTTTTATTGGTTCGGAGGTTTTATTTACTACTATAAGATTCCTGTAAGGAAAATCCCATTCTACAATATAACCTCCAAGACTTACCATGTGATATGGCCTCATAACAAATTTCAAAATAATCACCCCTCACAATAATCCAAGTACAATAGCCAATATTCCAAGCAATGTAGCTCCAAGAATAGATGGTAAAAGCTGTCTATTTGTAAATACTGGAGTAAATGCGGAAAAGATTCCCATCATTAATACAAATACTAAAACAACAACTATATTAAGCAATATGGATGGAGACATAATTGTTGCCGGAACTCCAATAAACAATACTGAGAACAATACACCAAGAGTAAACATTAAAAATCCTCTTGTAATGAAAACTATTGATCTATATTTGGATGCATACTCCATATAAGGTCCTTCAATAACATCACATTTAGCTTTAATTATTGAAAATGGATATTCATTTAAAACAATCATATATCCAATGAAAAATACAATAGCTGCGATTCCACCAGATACCGTAAATAAGAACGGTCCGTTAGCCTGTTGATATAAAACAATATCTTGAAGGAAAATACTTCTTGCTGCAGTTACCGGTGCAAACAATGCCAAATATAATGGGAATGAACCATAGGTAATCATTCTTAATGATCTTTTTGCACTAATATCTTCAATGAATGAACGAGTGGTTTTTGTGTGTGCAGCACCTTTTACCCTATCAGGGAAAGGCATTCTAACAGACATGACTGATTTGGATAAAGAACCCATCAATACATAACAGATTTCTTCAACTTTCAAAAGACCTACAATCGCAACTAAACTTGCAAGAGCAGGAATAGCGAATGCATAAGGAGTAAGAGCAATTAGCATAGATAATACTACTAAAAAGCATATTACTGGTAATGCCTTATACAATCCCGGCACCGGAGAAGAAGGTTTGATATTCTCTTTAAATAAAAATTTGATTGGCGCCATTATTCCAGGACTTGTTACCGGAGGCCCAATTCTTTGTTGAATTCTAGCATGAACATATTTTCTTTCAATTCCAGGCAATAATGTAGACAATATGAAACAAACAACTACAGTTATTATAACAGCCAAAATTGAATTAATTGCAGTAGTTTCAAACATGATTCTATCTCCTTATTATTTCTATAGCCCTATCAGTACAAGTAAAACAAGGGTCACATTGTACAATAGACAATTGTGCATCTGTAATATGATCTCCAATACAAGCATATTGCATTGCAGCAATATTTGCCATTGATGGTGTCCTTATAATACAATGCCTGATTCTTCCGGTTTCTAATGCATATGAATGATAAAGAGTTCCTCTTGGAACTTCAATATAACTTTCAATAAGGTCAGTGTCAAACATTTCCCAATCCCTGTTAACTACTTTACCTTCAGGAATATTTGCAACAGCCTGACGGATAATTTTAATTGATTCAAATGATTCAAAAACCCTCATCAATAGGTTTGATTTAACATCCCCATCTGGTTGAGTGACAACATTAAAATCAAAATCATCATATTCAAACATTGTTGTTCTTAAATCTCTTGCAACACCTGTTGCTCTTAATGAAGGTCCGGTAACCGCTAATCTAATAGCCTGTTTTGCAGGTAAAACTCCTACGCCGGTAACCCTTGAAACTAAAATTGAATCTGCCAAGAATCTCTCTGCAAATCCAGTAAGTCCTTCTTCAATTTTATCCATGTCATTTTTAAGCCTTAACAATTTGGCTTCATCCAAGTCACATCTTGGCCTAACTCCACCAATGATAGGGCATCCATATTGAACCCTATTTCCTCCAATCATTGCAAGAAGTTCCATTACAATTTCTCTTAGATAGAAAACCCTCATTGAAAAGGTTTCATGAGCCACAGTTTCACAACCGTGAGCCAAATAAAGGAAATGTGAGTGTAATCTTTCAAGTTCACCCATTATAACCCTGATATAACGAGCCCTTTCTGGCAGTTCAATGTCAAGGCCGATTTCAGCGGTTCTGCATGAATTCCAAACATGCGAATTAGAACAAATTCCGCAAATCTTTTCTGTTAAAGCATTTCCTTTTTAAAGCCTTACTCTATAAGGTTCCAATGCAGCAGGGTGAACTGTACCCATTGGAATTTCTGTTTCGATAATATTACTTCTTGGTACTTTTTCCTCCATTTGATCACCTAATCCGCATCTAATAATGTTGGTAATAATGTTACCACACCAGCCAAAACATCTTGAGGCCTTACTGCACATCCAGGGACTTTTGCAGCAACAGGTATGATGTTTTCAACCGGTCCTTCAATTTCTTCAGATGGAATATCTCCATGAATATTCTTATATACTCCACCCATCAATGCACAGCTTCCGGCCGCAACAACTAATTTCGGCTCAGGGATAGCTTCATAAATAGCTTCCAAAGGTTTTCTGTTTAAATGTGTAACTGGTCCCGTTACAACCAACACATCGGCTTCACGTGGATTCCAGGTTAAGAAAACTTTATATTGCTCAGCATCAAATCTTGGAGATAATATGGAATTTACAATCTCAATGTCGCACCCGTTACATCCCCCAGTATAAACTAGCATGACATGTATTGCTCTTGCTCTTGAAAAAGATTTAATACCCATTTATTCACCATCCTCTCTATGTTTTAATACAGTTTTATCTGAAAGATATGCTGAAATAACTTTAAGCTTATCATCAGATATTTTAACTGGTTGTTTTATTAATTCACTAACATTAACTTCTTGATCGCCGACAGAATTTGGATGAACTGTCCCTTTTTGCCCGTAAAGTGAATATACTGGACAGAAATCATGACAGTAATAGCAAACAACACATCTTTCAAGATTAATTTCAGGTACTTGATTTTTAACCCAATCTTCAGTTATTTTAACCGGAGATGCTAGATTCTTCATTTCTATAGCATTAGTTGGACAGACATTAGCACAACCTGCACAGCCTATACATGCAGATTCGTCAACTCTATTCTCTACTTCAACAGATAATGTGGAAATTTGCTTTCTTAACTCCATATCAGTTACTCTATCTGCTGCGAAAAAGATTCTTTTAAAGTTAGTAAACGCTCCTTCCAAAGCTACCCTTAGTATACTTTTCATTTTAAATACCCTCTATTGAATCTTTAAAATTTCTCTCGAAGATAAATGCGTTTGCAGGACAGCTGTTTTTACATGCACCGCAATATGTACATTTTTCTTCATTAACTATAAATTCACCATTAACTTCATCAATTGCTTCATATGGACAGACCTTATGACATAAACCGCAATGCATACATAACTTTTGGTCGATTAAATTAAAACCGCCTGAAATTTCTGCCTTATACATTGTAGTTTTAGGAATTGCATTTACAGGACAGTGAACTGCACAGTTTTCACACAATATACATTTTTCCAAGTCCACTGAAATTGTACCTCTATTTAATGTGATTGCATCCTCCTGGCACACTTCACAACAGATTCCGCATGAGATACAATCATCTGAAACACTTCCATCCCAGCTAGCTACTTTATATTGCCTTGCATGAGTAACATCACAGACCTGAACACATTTTCCACAGCTTACACAGAATCCTGAAAGTGCCGGAAGTTCTACTTCATCAAACTCATCATAAACAAACATTTCATCGTCTTCATGCAACGTTTTAATAGGACAATGATCAATAGCTATATCGTGAGTTGAATCAACGTCTTTGGTTGGGTCATACCTCAACCTATTATCATCTTTGATAAGTGAACCGTTTTCACATAAGTCAGAACATAATCCGCAGTTAAGACAAGATACAATATGTCCTGTCGTTTCCTGATTAATCTTATTTACAACCAATTTAAAGTCATCCATTGATATTGCATTATGAGGACAAGCTTTCATACAGTTTAAACAAAGAGTACAGCTTGACTTATTTATCATTTGGAGTTTATTCATTGAACCGTTCGGACAAACATCATAACAAATCTTACATCCTCTACAAATTCCATCATCCATATCCTGAACAACTTCAATAGCACTCACAGGACAGTATTCGGAACATCTTCCGCAGAATGTACATTTATCAATGTCAGTTCCAAAGTATCCTCGAGTTACTTCTTTAATCTTATCTGCTTTTAGAGGAAGGTCATCATAATTCGGAATTAGTATGTTCATTGATTCTATAAATGTTATTTGTTTATCACGAGTAAATTCAGCCCCATCAACACGAGACGGACAGACTTCGCTACAAACCCCACATCTGGAACACAATCCGTAAACAATTCCATCTTCTATATGAATATTGTTTGTAGGACAGTTGTACATACAGATTCCACAGCCATTACATTTAGCTCTGTCTATAACATATCCTCCATAATTATTAATGAAAATTGCATCATTTGGACAATTTTTATAACAAATTCCACAAGTAAGGCAGCTGAAAGCTTTTCCATTAATTAAACGAATCGCTTTTGTAGGACATTGCTTAATACATTCTCCTTTTCCATCACATGTATTAGTAGATAAAAACATCATAACACCCCTTAGCTACTCCTTGCTACTATAAATTTTGACAACAAAATACCGATTAAAGCGGAGACAAATCCTGTTGATAATGGAAATGCATCATAAAATGGGAATTCTCCCAATTGCCATGCCACCATTAATCCCGCTATTATAATAATTACATAAGAGGAAGCCTTAAATGATGTATCACTAATGTTGGAGGTTTTAATCTGGGATCCTATAATCAAACCCAGGATAAATCCAAATAAAATTGGTCCTATAGATATCATTTTAATCAACATCCTCCTCAGTTAACTTTTTAAATCCTGCAAATGCAATTACAATAGCACTTAATCCTACAAATACTTTTAAACCAACAAATATGTTTAAGTACGGAATAATACCAGCATTAGTAACATCAGGATAATGGAATATGGCTTGAATTGATGCCGGAACAACATTCAATATGTCAGTTCCCACATTATACAAGAAGAAACCTCCTGCAAATAATCCGACCAATCCTAAAACGATGAAACCTAATGCACCTACTGATTCGAATAATTCAATATAAGCATGTGAAAATTCCAATGGAGAATTGCCAATTCCATAAACAAGAATTGATAATATCACACCAGCGGCAATCATTGCTCCACCCTGGAAACCTCCTCCAGGAGTAATGTGTCCTCCGAGAATGGTCATTATACCTAAACAAATTATAATAATTGAAATCGGTAAAGCTATCAATTTAAGAATTTGACTCATAGTTTACCCCCCAGTCTTCCTTTACCAAATACAAGTAAAACTACAAGTCCTGCAGTTAACAGTATAATTGATTCACCTAAAGTATCATAACCTCTGAAATCGAAAATTACAACGGTTACCATGTTTGGTGCAATTTGAGTTCCTAACGCATTATAAATATTACTTACACCCGGAGTAATCATTTTACTTAGATGGAAAACTGCATCAAATAAAGTAACAGCCAATATTGCAGTTGCAACACCCGCAAATATATTTCTAACATTATTAGACAATATTACCACCCCAGTATAAGAATATTACAATTAAGCCTAACACAAGAACCGCATAGAATAACATCTTTTCTAAAGAGTCCTCCTGTTCCAGTTTAAATTTGGGAATGAGAGGAATGTTGGTTATTAATACAATAGCCAAAATCAATGTTACTAAACCAGCAAGTAAAATACTGACATGTCTAAGTAACAAAGAAGCTATTACTATTGAAACAATGATGAATATTTCAGCAGTAATACTTCCTGAAACATCAGCATTGGTTACAGGACCTGGTGAAAATAATTCTTTAAATTTCTTTACTACATTAAATATCTGATCGTAAAGTCTCATGGTAACAAGCCTCCCACATAATTAGAAATTCCACTAGTTACAACATCAGGGAATATACCTAATGCGATAATCACGATTAATAAAACTGCCATTGCAAATACCATTGCTTTTGGAACTTCATTATCAACAACTTCCAAATCGTGTGGTTTTGGACTTAAAAACATAGAGTAGAATGTTTTTACAAATACTACAAAGGTTGCGATACTAACCATTATAGCCAAAATGGACAATTCGGGATAACCACAACTTAAAGAAGCTTGAACAAGCATTAATTTAGATTGGAAACCACTTAATGGAGGTACACCGGCCATAGCCAAACCACCAGCCAAAAGCATGATTCCTACTTTTGGATGATATGCAAGAAGACCACCTAATTTACGTGTATCCACTTCATTGGTGGCATGTACAATAGCTCCAAATCCTATGAATAACAATGCAGTAATGACAATTTCGTTTAGAGCCTGGAACAAACCGGCAGTTAATGCATATTGAGTTCCAAGACCAATACCCAATCCAATGAAACCAAGTTCTCCAACAGCTAAAAATCCAATCATACGTCTGAAGTCTGTCTGGGTTAATGCCATTGATACACCTAAAATCATGGCAACAACAGAGAAAAATACTACAAGGACTTCAAATATCGGCAATGTTGAATAGATTCTAAACATTATCAATACAATGGAAATCATTGAAATAACTGTGAATGATTGAAGCAGTGCTGCCCCGTGAGGTTCTGCCTTACTGTAAATTCCTGATTTGATAGTATGGAATGGAGGCAAACCGGATGCATATAACCATCCAAAGAATATTAAACCAAGTGAAAGCAAGAACACAGGTGAAGTTACATCCAAAAGACCGCCACGAATAATTGACACGATATCTGTGACATTAACGGTACCTGTCATAGCCAAAAGGAATCCAATTCCTAAAAGCATCATCGGACTTCCTATCGCACCTAAAATCATATATTTCAAGGCCATTTCATAACTGTAATCAATTGATGAAGCAGCTACAATACCTACTTGTGCAAGTGCTAATATTTCAAAGAATACAAACATGTGGAAAATATCATCAGTCAAGATTAATGCAGTGACTGCAGCAGTACCCATGAATAACAGGAATAAATATGATCCGGAAGCTTTTTTATACTTAGTTAAGTAGATAAAGATAACTAAGAAAGTTAAAAGACCAATCATTGCTATAAATATTTGCTGCATGAAATCAAATGAATATGTAATCGCCGGATGATAAATTACATTTGTAACATTATCCATAATCGGCTGGTAACCGCCGAAGAAATGCAATCCATAATTTGACGCCAAAGGAATTATTGGAAGACAAATTCCAACAACCAAAGCCAAACATTTGATAACTTTATTAAACTTTGAAAAAGCACTTAAAAGTAAAGCTGCCATCATAGGAACAATAACCATCAATGGAATTAATTCATTCATTGTATTCCTCCTGTTTTGATGTGTCAGCCAACATTTCTTTAGTGCTTAACGTTCCATACTTTTTATAAAGAACCATCACTAAAGATAGCATAACTGCTAAAGTAGAAGCTCCGATAACTATACTAGTAAGCACTAAACCATAAGGAAGCGGATATGATGCATTGGATGCAAACCAAGTCGTATTCATATTTGGCATCAAAATCGGAACAATTCCACCAGCTTTATAACCAATTCCTACAATAAACAAATTGGCACCCTCTTCTATAAAGCTGATACCTATAATCTTTTTAATAATGTTATCTACAAAGATTGCAGCATAAAGACCTATTACAACTAAAGCAATAGATGTAAACAATATAGCCAGTTGAGTTTCAGCCATCATGCATCACCCCTTTGCGTTTTTTTAACTGCCAAAGCAATAAATACCGGTACAATAGCCGCACCAACAATAGCCTGAGTCAATGCAACATCCGGAGCAAGCAATATTTGGAACAGTACAGCTAGTGCCCCTCCGGAAAATCCTGTCAATATTGCTGCTTTCAATAAATCTTTTTGAATAAGAGCAAGAATAGCACTTACAATTGTTATTATCATTAATATAAATTCTATCATCTTACTCCTCCTCATTAATATCTAAAGTTGAAATTGTAAAGCGTTCATCAGTTTTGAGTTTTTCAGAATCTTCATTTTCCAATTCCTGAACTTTAGACTTATTAACTATAAATGGATTCGGATTATCCTCATCCTCTTCAACTACATTTAATTCAACGTTATTTACAACATCTTCACTTTTATAGAATGCATTAGCTATAGCATGTGCTGTAAATGGTGCTAGAATCAAATAAATTACTGCAAGCAAATATTGGCCTAAACCGATCATTGCAATAATACAGGCAATATCAAAAATGCCGATAATGTGAATTCTAGCATAAACAACATTTTTCATATCTTTAGGTAAGCTTAGAAAGCCGACAGCAGATACAATTACCAAAAATGCTGCAATCAATAGGAGAGCAGATTGTATATACTCTACAATCATCACTTATCGCCTCCCGCAACAATAGAAAAAGCAACAGTACCTACAAATCCAAAGAATATTAAAGCTAGTGATATATCCCTATAAAAAGTGAGATTATACATTTGTCCAAAAACAAGTAAAGCCACTGCAAAAGCTACAACCACAACGGAACTTCCAAGCAACCCCATTGAAGTGCCTTTGTATGCACTTGCTCTTAAAGCTGCAAACATCATTATGATGAATGCAATTATTAATATATATTTCGAAATAATCAATATGTCCATTACTATCCCACTCGATTAATTAAATATAAAGAAGACAATTTTATTAAACTACTCTAACATCTTCTTGATATATGGTTCAAAAGGAATAATATCCTCTTTATTTCTTGGAGAAATAGCAGCCACTTTAATAATTTGATTTTCAGAATCCAATTCTACGGATAAAGTACCTGGAGTTAATGAAATACTATTCGCCAAAATTGTTTGAGAAACCGGCAACATCTATTGTTGATTTAATAATTTCGTAAATAAGGTCTAAGAAATAAATAATTCCATAACCAATTCTAGTCAAAAACATTAAACAAGCTCCATTTCTTTTGAATTTTGAGTCAAAATCTTGACTACATAAATATACATTATTATTTATCATGATTATTTATTATAAATGTATGCTTTTGAATGAAAAATCCTTAAGAAAAAATAACTCCAAAACAAATAAAATTGAATAAAATTTAATGAAAATTATTTAAATAAAAAATAAAAAAATTTGAACCTTTAAAATCATATTAAGATATAAAATAATTAAAAAAATAGATAAAATGATATTATCTAAATTTTTTATGCATTGAATTCATTTGCAATTTTTCTTAATGTATATTTTGCATAGGTAAAGTTTAAAATTGATGCAAGTATCCTTCCTACAGCAAGACCAATCCAAATGCCCAATAATCCCCATCCTAATAAAATTCCAAAGAGGTATGTGAAGCTTACAGTGAAAATAACTTCCCTTATAATAGTCCAAGCCAAACTGGTTGTTCCACGTCCGATTCCCTGATATAAGAAACTTGAAGGCATACCAATACCCACCAACAGCAAACCAAATGAAGCAATTCTCAAAAAGCTAGTAATTTCAGGGACCAGAGCTGCAGTATCCGGAGTATATGCAAAAATCATAGCCAGCTGCGGAGCAAATACCACAAGAACAGATGTCATTACAACACCAAACATCATTGCGAATTTTGTACCATAAGTGTGGGTTCTTGAAAGATAATCTGAATTTCTAGCACCATATGCACTTCCGGAAACCGCCGCAACAGCAGTACCTATAGCTGTAAGAGGCATTATGGCAAATAAATACAATCTTTGACCAGATGTGAAAGCAGCAATTCCGTATTCCCCACCAATTGATGAAATGAATATCAGATACATACTCATTGCAATAGACATCACAAACATGTCCAGTGAAGCAGGAATACCTACCTTTAAAATATCTACTGCTATTTCAGAGTCAAATTTAAAGCCCTTAAAAGTAACATGAACATAAGTATCCTTTTTAATTAAAATCCAGTACATTATCACACATGCGGAACCTAATGAACTGACAATCGTAGCAAGAGATGCTCCAGTTGAGCCCAAATTCAAAACATAAATAAACAAAGGATCCAAAATGAAATTTAAAATAACGGAAACTATTATTGCATACATTGCCCGGGTCATGTCCCCCTCACCACGAAGTATTCCGCTTGCGCCGTTAGCAAACATGAATGCAAAAAGACCCAAAAATAAAGGAGTACCATATTTTATTCCTTCAACCAATGATTGGCCACTAGCACCATATCCTTTAAGCAACGGCTCTTGAATCATCATTAAAATTAATGTCAAAACAATCGATGCAACTAAAAATATCAAAAGTGAATGTGAAGCTGCCTTATTGGCCCGGTCATGATTTTTAGCACCGATTGCACGACTAATGCTGCTGGTGGCCCCGCTTCCAAGACCGACGCTAAAACCATTCAAAATCATGAATATCGGCGTTACAAAACCTATTCCTGCAATAGCTGCCTGACCTAAACCCGCTACCCAAATTCCATCAACAATATTATATGAAGCAGTCAATATCATTGAAAACATTATTGGAATAGCCAATTTTCTAACAGCTATTTCAGGCTCACCCCTCATTAGTTCCACATTATCATTAGCCATTTAAATTACTCCCCCAAATCCTTAAGAATTTCTTCACTTTTTCTTGCGATATTTCTTAATCTTTCCATAGAATCCTCATCCAAATCCAGTACACCAACTTTTTTGTTCCATTCATTGAGCTCATTTATTTTTAAAACAGCGAGTTTATCTCCTTTTTCAGTGGTTTTAAGAATATATTTTCTACGATTACTTTCATCAACTTGCCTGACAATATATCCTTCATCCTCAAGGGTTCTGAGATGTTTTGCAATAGTTCCTTTACTCTGGCCGAAAATATTTGCCAAATCATCCTGAGACAGATTTTTTTCCTTATAAATATATATCAAATATTTGCTTTCATGAATCAAAGGAATATTTTTAGGATTTTTCATCGTATAATCGAGTTTATTCTTGTAAATATGATAAGCCAATGCAAAAAAAGGCATCATGTCAAAAATATCTTTTTCGTTTTCTGAATTCATCATATAATATATTTAATCCGATGGTATATAAATGTTTTTTAAGAAACAGTTCATACATGAACAATTAAAATTATTAAAAAAATCCACATTTAGAACCGGCCACATAAAAATTTTATTTTAATTGAGTTAGAGCAATATTACAATAAGAATAGAATATTGTATGAACTAATAATAAATTAAAAATCATTTTTTAAAATTTAAAAAAATTTAATCCATTTTTAAAAAACTTTTTAAATCGCCCCATTTATTAAAAAAACCATTTTTATCCCCTAAAACTCTAAAAAAATAAACTCCAAACTAAAGGCAATATTGCTTTTAGGAGGTTAAATAGCTTTAAAAACAACTGATGAATTTATATACAAGCAAATTAAAGAAAAAACTGGTGATTCTAATGATAGATGAAACATCAAAAGAAATAATAAAAAGAATGAAAAAAGCAATTTCTGAAAAAACGACTGCAGAATATTTTTTAAGCATGGGTAAAGAAGAAAGAAAATTAACAACAATTGGAAATGTAAAAGATATTGACAGCAAATATAAAAATGAGTTTTTTGAAGAAATATTTAAAGATGAAAACGAAACAATCGTAGACATCAGAATATTTGAGAAAGAGCCTTCAGGAAAAGAATTAAACGAAATGAGTGAATATTGGAATGCATTACAAATACATTTCAAAAAAAGAGTAGAACCTATTTTCATTATGATGGCGGCATGAAAGTCATATCCAAAACTAATATATAACCCCATTAATAAATTTAGTCATACCTAAAAATAATGGTGTTTTGATGAATTTAATTGAAAAGC
>CACYVR010000023.1 GCA_902777885.1 uncultured Methanobrevibacter sp. | reverse complement strand
TGCATAATGGCTGCCGCTATTCCTAAGCGTTGTTTCATGCCTAATGAAAAGTCTTTAAATTTTTTTGATTTTGCATTTTCCAGATTCACCATTTCGAGAACCAGATTTATATTTTGAGGATTATAATTTCCCCTTAATTTGGCAAGAACTTTTAAGTTTTCATATGCGGTTAAATTCTCATAAAATCCAGGAGTTTCAATAATGGAGCCTATTTTTGAATAGACTTCAGTTGAATATTTCCCGGGATTTTTTCCAAAGAGCAGTATTTCACCGCTGCTTGGGGATATGAGAT
Organism: uncultured Methanobrevibacter sp.; assembly: GCA_902777885.1. Classification (GTDB taxonomy): domain Archaea; phylum Methanobacteriota; class Methanobacteria; order Methanobacteriales; family Methanobacteriaceae; genus Methanocatella. Next base: position 10,869 of record CACYVR010000023.1, on the reverse strand, counting down.
TTAATAGCATACACATGGTTGTGGTTTTTCCTGCCCCATTTTTTCCTAAAAGTCCGTAAATCTTTCCTTTTTCAACATGCATATCAACTGAATTTACTACTGTATCTTTTGAATATATTTTTGATAAATTTCTTGTTTCTATTACATATTCTCCCATATTTTCACCATAATTTTTTTAAACACAAGTTAATAACATTCACTGTAAATTTTTAAAAAATACTCTTTTTCTTGATAAAACATATAAAAAATTAAAAAAATCAAATAAAAGAATATGGAGGATTCTTATTATTTGACCGCTTCGGTGTAAACCGATCCAAAAACCCTATTGAAAAATATACTGATGTATGAGTTTATGAACAGTCCCTCAATAATTGATAGGATTGCAATCAGCATCACTGCCTGGTTGGTGGCAATTGCAATAAACGCTGTGAAAGGCATTAATACAATTCCTAAAGCAAGCATTATAATGGAATAAATGATAAATGTAAAAAGGAGAATTCCAATATATTTCATCCATCCCAAATCAGATATTTTGCCGATTATTTCTTTTAAATCAAATGCCTTTTTGAATTTATTGCTGTCCACCATGTTTGCAAGTGCCATAATAAGGAGGAAATTGCATATTATGAACAATAATATTGAAATAACTGAGATTATGTAGTCTCCATTTTGAATGGATTGCAATTCAAAGCCTGCTATGAGCACAATTATTGGAATAATATTGTAAATTAGGCTAACCAGGAAATATTTTAAACCGTTTAATAAAAGGTTTAAGATGTCGCTGAATTCTGGAAGATCTGTTTTTTTATCAACAGCATATTTAATCACGCTGTATTGATATCCGTTTATTATCAATAATATAATAAAGCTAATTATGGCCAATCCTGCAACTGTGCAAACATCAATCGGAGGGATTTGTGAAGATTTTAAAGCTAAAGTATTTCCATTTGCTGAAGAAAATATTCTAACAATATTGATGTTTTTTTCTAGAATTGCTAATGCTAAGAAATTAATTATTGTAAATAAAACCCCTAAGCTTAGAATTTTTTTAATATCGTTGAATGGATATTTTAATCCTTCCTTTACATAATCGGTAATACTTGCCATATTCTTCACCTAAATTTGCATACTGTATAATAATCCGGATGATCTGAAATTAAATATGCTTAAATATGGACCGATAATAAACAGTGTCACTAATGAATTAATCATGAATCCTAAAATAAAAATTCCTGCTGTATTAACGCCTAAAAGGAATCCGGAAACGCCGAAAGCTGTAAATATCAATCCTATAATCATGCTTGTAACGGAAGCAATGACTGCAGTTATGATTATTAATCCTACATATGTTATAATGCAGTTAAACCATCCAATTTCTTCAATTGCTTCTTTTATTTCGCTTATAGCGAAAGCTTTTGATAATGAACCTCCATTATAAATCATGTGACATATTCCTATCTGTTCCATTAAAAATGCTATTATTCCGATAATTATGCTTATCAGGCATCCGATTAATATTATTGCAGCTGATAAAACACTATTAGCGTAAATTGAAATAGCCACGAATATTAAAAAGATTATTACCGGCACAATAAGATATGCTATTTGAACCAGTACAACTTTAACTCCGTCAATGAACATGCCTATAAAATCATCAAATTCAGGTAATGGATCTTTGCCGTTTAAGACGCCATTCACTGCTATATTTATGACTCTGTAATTATATCCTACAGCCAAAAAAGCTGGAATTATTAAGAAACTGAATAAAAAGAATGCTCCTAATTTTATCAATGATTTCCAGTCTTTTGCAGCGTATTCTAGTGAATCTTTGTAAATATCTAAAATCATTGTATCACCTGTAGTAATCATCATCAAAGATGAATATTTCTTCCATAACGAAATATTTTTCTCTATCACCTTTGAACATTTTTTTATTGAAAACCTGGGTTATATCATAAGCCAAAAACAAAGATGGGTTATATCTACCATTTTCCAGCGCATTAATGGTTTGTCGGGTAACGCCAACTTTGTCCCCAAGTTCCTGCTGGCTCATTTTGAGTTCTTGTCTTAAATATTTAATCATGGTCTTCATAATATCCCATAGATAATTTTCATTTTGCAAAAAGTATTTAAGTACTTTAAGTAATTATGTTAAAATTTAATTACTTATGTTAATGTTATATTACATAGTATATAAAGTTAACTGTTTAATATAAAATTGATTATAACTATTTAATTAATCAAAAAACCTATTTATTGGGTTATTTTAATTAAATAAATTATATAATTATTTTTTTATATTTTTAAAATGTTATTATATTGTTTTTGATTGTATTAATTATTATTTATTATTTAATATAAAAAAATCAAAAACGATATATTTATATATGAAGAAAATATTTTTAACATTTGTAATATATCTATAACAATTTAAATAAAAAAAATAAATGGTGATGCGGGTTCAATCTATTTTTTTAGTGTAATAGGTTTAGGTTTAATTTGTGTGTTTTCTCTTAATTCTTTGTATTTGGAAACAATTTCGTATCCGTTATTTGATGCAATCAAATCTGCACCGGCAGTCAGTACCTGATGAGCCATTTTCCAAATGTCAATTCCATCATAAACCTCAATTTTTGTTTTTGGCGCATATTTCTGGAAGATATTGATGTCATTTACAATTTCATAGATGTGGTTCGGAGTTAAAAATCCGCTGGAAGTCTTAATATAATCAACATTTGCATTTTCTAGTCTAATGACAATATTTGCCTTCTGCTCATCTTCAAGAATCTTACTTTCTATGATCATTTTTAAGGTTGTATCGCCTATTGCTTCTTTTAATTGTTTAGCTTCATCTTCTATTAATTCATATTTCTCATTTGCCACATGATTCAAGTTAATTACTGCATTAATTTCGTCTGCACCATTATCTATTAATGATAGTGCTTCTGCAATTTTTGATTCGGTATTTTCACAGCCTAATGGAAATCCGACTACACTTCCTATTATCACGTCGCTGTCTGCTAATATTTCTTTAGCTAATGGAACATAGGTAGGATTAATGGTAACTGAATTGAAACCAGATTCTTTGGCCTGATTTAAGAATTCTGTCATTTCAGCTTCACTAATCATGTTATTTAAATTTGTATAGTTAATAAGACTAGCTAAATGTTTTGAATTTTTTATCCTGTACATATTACCACTCTAAGTTTTTTTAATTGTTAGTTAATATACGAATGAAACTATATATAAGTTTTGTCTTGATTTTTTAGATTAATTTTTTTGCCATATATGGTCCTTTTCTTTCATAACCAAATTTACGATAATAATTTCTAGATCCAATACCGCTGATAATTGCTATTTCATTTTTATCATTATCAATAGCTAAATTTTCAGCTTCCACAAGTAATTTCTCACCAAATCCTGTGTGCTGGCCGATTGATGGATTTTTATCTCCGATTTGAATCATATTTCCATAAACATGAAGTTCACGGATAAGTGCAGTTTTATCTGTAATTTCTGGCCTGAAAATTTTATCGGAAGGTATTCTGAACCTTAAAAATCCAGCAATACTTTCTTCATTTTTATCTTCTATTGAAATAAATGTTTCTTCGCCGCCGCATGCAGTGTATGATTCTTTAAATAGTTTAAAGTCATCTAAAGTATAATTTTCTTTGGTTTTTTTATGGCCGATTTCACGGCATCTGATGCATTGGCAGTCTATATGATTTTCATCCAGCTTATTATAAACAAGCTCTCCGAGATTTGACTTTTGAACGCCGGCTTCAATTAATGTTGAGGGAATGTCTCTTTGAATTCTCATTGTTCTAACCCATTTTGGAAGTATTTTTTTAATTTCAACAATCAAATCAACAGCCTCTTCATCAGTGTATGGGCTGTAGGTACCCTCTTTCCACATGTCATATAATTCGCTGCCTTTTGTAACGAGGCATGGATAAATCTTAAGCATATCCGGTTTGAAATTATCGTCGCTGAATAATTGCTTGAACATTTTCAAATCTTCTTTTTGGTTTACAAACAATCCCGGCATCATATGCATTGCCACCTTAATGGCGGAATCTCTTAAAAGCTGATTGGATTCAGTAACATCCGAAATGCTATGGCCTCTTTTAACTTTGTCGTATAACTCGTCAGATAATGTTTGAACACCTAACTCGACTCTGGTAACCCCAAAGTTAAGCATTCTATTAATATGTTCTTTTTTACAGTAGTCCGGACGTGTCTCAAAGGTCATTCCAACGCATCTTACTTTGGAGTTTTCATTAGCCAGCTGAACGTCATCAATAAGCACATAATCTGTAGGAGGATATGTTTTTAAAACATCCTTTTCAAATCCTCTGATTAATGGCTTGTCTATTTCAAACTCAGCATTATTTTCCAATATCAGTCCAAAGTCAGTCATTGCCTTTAGACATTGTGATACGAACCATTCCTGATAACACAAATCTCTTGATGGAAATGTTCCGCCCATTATAATCAATTCAACTTTATCGATTGGATGGCCTATCTTTTTAAGCTGAGATAAACGATTGAAACATTGAACATATGGGTGATATTCAAACATTCTGCCCCTCAATGCCGCAGGCTCTTCACCGGTATAGCTTGGAGGTGCAATATCGCTTTCAGGACAATATAAACATCTTCCATGAGGACATTTGTGGGGATGACACATTACGGCCACAATCGCTACTCCTGATTTTGTTCTGGTTGGCTTTTTCTTTAATGTATCAGAAATAAGCTCCTTTTCTTCAGCTGTTGCGCATTCAAGAATGTCTGCATTGCTCATGAATTTTGATAACTTCAGCTCACGGCAAAGCTGCCTTTTTCGTACTTCCAAATCACGTCGAGCGGATATCTTGCCTTCAATAATATCATCAATGATAATTCGACATGCATTTTTCATTAATTTCACCTTAAATATCAATATATAGTTAATTTTATATATGGGTATGTTTTAATAATATAATTAAATAATTTTATGAGGCGATATAATGCGTGCAAAAGAACTTTTTGGTATTACCGTATTAGATAAAAATGTAAGATCCGTTGGTAAAATTGAAGATTTAGACATTGACACCGAAACCGGTGCTGTAACTACTCTTATTATTTCATTAAATAAAGGTATTTTTTCAAATGATGCCATTGAAGTTGCATTTGATAAAATCCAAACCATTGGTGACTACATTCTCTTAAGTAGTGAAATTGAAGCTGAAGAAAAAGCTGAAGAAGTTACTGTTGAAGTAGAAGATGAATAATTTTTCATGAGGTTATATCATGGCATCTGATGCTCGTGATAAGGAAATTTCAATCGATGATTATGTCCGTTATCTTGATACTGGAACAATAGGTAAGGTTCTTGATATCAAAACCGAAGATGAAATTGATTGGGTTTTAATTGACAAGACCAATTTGTGGTATAAATCTAAATTGGTTGAAGTTCTCGATGAGAAAGATGTCAAAGTAAAATTCACGCCAACCGGCCGTGAACTTGATGTTGAAGAACTCAAAGAGAAAGTTTCAGAGATGGAAAACATGGAAATGGATTCCAGTGTTGCTGAAGGTGGAGGATAATTCCTCCTTCAATAACTATCTGTAAATTGTTTTATTTTTTTGGATAATGTTTCACCGATACCATCTATTTTTTGCAATTCCTTTTCGCTTACTGATTTTAAATCAAGACCAAATATTTCTACGATATTTCTAGCCCTTTTTCTTCCAAGACGTTTGACGCCAACTACGAGAGGAATAATGTCTTCTTTTACACCGTAATAAAGTCTTGCAGATAAATAATCGTAATCCTTAAGATTTGAATAGTCTCCCAAGACTTCGGAAGTGTTTTTGGCAAATCGTATGAGTCTGGATGCTTCATAAGCGGTTCTTCTGGTAGATGCCGAATAAACACTATACTTATTTTCTATTTCAAATTCGTTTCTTTCGTTAATCCATTCAATCAGTGACACTGTTGTGGCTTCAGGGTTTCCAATGTCAACAGCAAAAAGACCAACTTCAGACATTTTTTCACGAACGGGATCTTTATTTTTCTTACCTTTAAATGTAATCAGTGGCAAGTCAGGTGTTTCGGCAAGCGCATAAATGAATTCAGGAATATTGAATGTATCCATTGAAGTGATGTATTCTTTAATTTTAACGGCAGTTTCTACGGTATAGTTTGATTTGGCTATCAGATTACCGAACTCGGTTGTTTTAAGTCCTTCTGGAGTTGCTCTAATTATGCCGTTTTGAAGTAAAAACTGCAATCCGTTTTCAAGCTCCCATTTTAGGCTGTCTGATGCAAAAAGTGACATTGATGGATTATTGCTCATCTGATATCCATATAAAGTCTTTTCAAAGAAATCAACCAATTCATCCAAATCCTTGGATAATGTTGATGCGATTTGGGCTATAATCTGCTTATAAACTGCATCCTTGTTGTCAATTAATTTGGAATTTGTAAGTTCAATTTCTCCATTGATGTAGTAATCTTCAAGATTAATGGCTTCATCGGCGGTTTTGGCAATAAGGTAAGAGTAACCTACATCATCATACTGTGGCCTTCCGGCACGCCCGGACATTTGTTCATAATCAAAAACAGGAATTGGCTGCGGACCATTGCTCGTCCAGCGTGTCGTATCCCTTATTGCAACGGATTTTGAAGGTAAGTTAACACCGTACATTAAACTTGGCGTTGCACTAATCATGAGGATGTTGCCTTTTCTAAATTCTTCTTCAATTATTTCTTTCTGTTCATTGAAAAGCCCTGCATGGTGGAATGCCACTCCCTTTTCTGCAGCTTCAGCTAGTTTTACACAAGTTGTCGTTGGAAGTGATCCTTTATTTTTGGGAACTTCAAGCAATTTATCTGAAACTTCCTTAAAGTTCTGCTTCTGGCTTTTAGAGAGTTTCTTATTAATTTTTTTGGCAACATATGTGGCCAGACTTTCAGTAAATCGTCTTGTTGAAACAAAAGACAATGCCTGTGAATCATCTTGCATGGCCTTTTCAACAATTTTAACGATTACATCATTTTTATTTTTGGTATTAAACATCTCGCCGTCTAAAACTTCTTTGTTAAGCGGCACTGGTCTGTAGTCGTGTTCAACGCATTTTCCTTCAAGCCATCCTTCAATCTCTTCAATATTTCTGAGGGTGGCGGATAATGCAATTATTCGCATTGAAGGATTGATTATTTTGGCTCTGGTAATTGCTGCTTCCAGTGTCGGGCCTCGGGTATATTCTCCAATCATGTGAAACTCATCGATGATTAATGTGTCAATATCTCGAAGCGTATCCCATGAAAAACGAGTCAATGCATCAAATGATTCAAAAACCATCACTGATAAATCTGCACTTGAGGGATGCTTTCCGACACTGATTCCATGTTTTTCAAAGGCCTTGAACTCCTGCACCTTTTCATTTTGAATGGATAATAGTGGTGCAGCATAAACTGCTTTTCCTTTGTTCAATATGGTTTTAAGTGCAGGCAATACTCCCAAAACAGTTTTTCCACTTGCTGTTGGGATGCAAATGATATAATTGGATTTATCGTCCAAATATCCTGATTCAATAACTGCTTTTTGTGCGGGATTAAACTCTTCAATATATGGGTAAGCACTGTTAATTATTTTTTTGATATCTTCAGGTAAATTTTCCATTTTAATCAATTAAATATTGTTTTTCAATATATTAATATATTATGAGAGAGCATTTGACAACAAATATTTTAAATACTATAATTAATAAAATAGTTACAAAATACAAAATTTATAGGTGTTTTGATAATATGGTAATTAAAATTGAAGTATTCAAAACTGACTCATGTCCGCACTGTCCTGCTGCAGTAAGTGCTGCTGAAAGTGCTAAAGCCAAATTTGGCGATCAAATTGATGTTGAAATTGTAAATGCAAATGATCCTGCAAATATTGATAGAGCTAGAGAATACCAGATTATGGCAGTACCGACTGTTGTAATTGATGGTAATGTGGAATTTATTGGTGCACCTAGTGACAGTGACTTGATTGACAAATTAGAATCTTTATTATAGATTCTCTCTTTTTTTATTTTAGACATTATGATTGATGAATGCCGTAAATTATCTGATAATTCGGCTTGTGCAGTGGCTCATAAAAATCCTTATAATGATCCTGATGTTACGGTTAACCTTGCTATTGTTGCTAAGGTTGAACTGATTGATTTTGATGAGCAAAAGGTTATTATAACTGGTGGGGAAGGTGTTGGCATAATAACAAAACCCGGCCTTCAGATTCCTGTCGGCGATTATGCAATCAATCCCGTTCCGCGAAGGATGATTAAAAAGAATTTGGAGGATAAGGTGCCCGAGGGCAAATCTGTTAAAGTTACTATTTCTATTCCAAAGGGTCGTGAAATTGCTAAAAATACAATGAATCCCAAATTGGGTATTATTGGTGGAATATCTGTTTTGGGAACAACGGGAATTGCAAGATCAATGTCCAGTGAGGCTTATAAAAATTCCATAGTCACCCAAATCGATGTTGCAATAGCATCAAATCTGAATGATTTAGTTTTTGTTCCGGGTAATATCGGTGAAAAATTAGCTCTTAAAAGATTGGACATAAATAAAGAACAAGTTATTCAAACAGGTAATTATGTGGGGTTCATGTTTGAAGAGGCCAAAAAAAGAGGAATTGACAGGTTCACCTTCTTTGGCCATATTGGTAAATTGATAAAGGTGGCCGGAGGAATATTTAATACAAAACATGCTGTTGCTGACGGCAGACGTGAAATAATGATTACTCATGCAGGTATTTGTGGAGCGGAAAAAGAAGTGTTGTTAAAATTATATGATTCCGCAACGACTGATGACATGCTGGACATATTGAATGAAATCAACCTTCAGGAAAAAGTGGCCAATAGTATTGCGAAAGCCATTAAACAACGTTGTATGCAACGTTTTGAATTGGAACTGGATGTTATTTTAGTAGATATGGAAGGAAATTATTTAAACAATAATATGGAAGGATTTTTATGAAAATAGCAATGGTTGGTCAATTTCCACCTCATGTAGGTGGTGTTGGTGTCCATATTCACACATTATCAAAAGAACTTATAAAAAATGGTCATGAAGTTTATGTAATAACTTATCCCCACTCAAACTTAAAGGATATTGATGGAATTCATGTCATTGGTACAACAGGTCTTGATATTCCGGGAATTAGGGGATTAATGTTTAAAAGAAATGCTAAAAAAGCTTTAAACAATTTATTGAAGGAAGTTGACATTGATATAATTCATGGTCATTATCTATTCCCTGCGGGCGCAGCCGCCTGTGAAGTCGGCTCCAAGCATAAAATTAAAACATATGTGACTGCACATGGTTCTGACATGTTTGAAATGTATAAAAAACAATCATTCATGAGGCCTTCAATTAAAAATGTATTGAAAAAGGCAGATATTGTTTTTGCAGTAAGTAATGCACTAAAAAAAGAAATATTAGCTACCGGAGTTAAGGGAATCGAATCCAAAACGAGATTATGCTGGAATTCTGTCGATATCGATAAATTTTCTGCAGATAATAAGAATGAATTGAAAAATAATGGAAAACCGATCGTGCTGTTTGTAGGAAATATCATTAAACGTAAAAATGTCAATTTGATTTTGGAAGCTAAAAAGCAATCCAGTGAAGATTATGAAGTGGTTGTCGTTGGTGACGGACCTCTTTTAAATGATTTAAAAAATAAAGTTGAAAATGAAAATATTTCCGATGTGAGGTTTTTGGGCTCTAGGGATGATGTGGAAAATATAATTCCTGGATGTGATGTTTTGGTTTTACCATCATTTTCTGAAAGTTTTGGTTTGGTATTAATTGAAGCTTTAGCATGTGAAAAACCCGTAATTGGAAGTAATGTGGGGGGAATATCTGAAATTATCACTAATGATGTCGGTTTATTAATTGACCCTAATGATTCTTCAACACTGGCAGGTGCCATTGACAAGATTATTGGTGACGATGAATTCAGACAAAGTTTGGCTTCAAATGCAAGAAAAAGAGCCATTGATTTTAGTAAAGTTGAAATCCCTTATGATGAGATGAAATAATGATTAAAAATGTTAAATGCCCAGGTTCTGCAACAATAATTAATGCAATAGCAACAGGTTTTGGATCTGCTTTTGGAATTGGCCTTAATATAAAATGTCGAGCAAAATCTATTGATTCCACAATCAAATGCTTCAATGATGTTGGTGCAAGTACTGATTTAATGGATTTATGTGTTAAAAAAGTTTTTGATAAATATGGAATTAGTGAAGATGATTTTGGTTTGGAAATAAAAACCGAATCGACATTGCCTATGGCATCAGGTCTTTCAAGCAGCAGCGCTTCATCTAATGCAATTGTTGCAGTTTCTTCTAAAATAATTAGTGAAGAGTTCAATTTAGCTCCACTAAGTGATTTGGAAATTATTAATTTGGCTATTGATGCATCCATTGAAGCAGGCGTTACAATAACCGGTTCATTTGATGATGCCACAGCATCTTATTTTGGTGGTGTTGTTGTAACTGACAATAAAAATCGCGAATTTATAATCAAAGAAAAAATGGATGATTATAAGATATTGGTTTATATGCCTAATTTCATTGCAAAGTCAGGAGATAGTGATGTTAATCGCATGCGTGTATTGGCACCACTTGTGGAAACTGCATTTGATTTTGCAAAAAATAAAAATTATTTCAAAGCCCTTAATTTAAATGGTTTGATTTATGCATCTACTTTAGGCTTTGATTCAGCTATTGCAATTGATGCTTTACAATCCGGTGCAATTGCATCAGGTCTTTCAGGAACCGGTTCATCATTTGTAGCTGTCTGTGAGGATAATA
>CACYVR010000022.1 GCA_902777885.1 uncultured Methanobrevibacter sp. | reverse complement strand
TTCATAATCATTAAAATTTTGATTAATAATTGAATCGAGAGTTGCTTGAATATAATCCTGCTCATTAAAAACGGGTAATATTATACTCATTTTGATATTATCCATTTTTTCCACCTTCGTTTAAAACAAAATCGACTATCCTTTTTGATGCATTGCCGTTAATTTCATCAAACTGGGTTTTGATAAATGAATCCAAATTGGAAGAGTCTATGCCGTCATTAATGCATGAAATTAATTCCTCGGTCGTATAAACAATTGGTCCCGGAAGATCATTTTTGTAATCCAAGTAAAATCCTCGTTCATTTGACAGATAATTATCTAAATCATAAGCAAAAAATATTATAGGTTTATTTAAAAGTCCAAATTCTATCATTATAGAAGAATAATCTGTTATTAAAATATCGGACAGCAGCAATAGTTCCTGCTCATTTTTATAATCACTGCAATCAACATAATCGCCGTCAACTGAAATTTCAGATGAATAAAATTTCTTTATTTTGGGATGCAGCCTTAAAACTAAAACATACTCATCAGAAAGTTTCTTATTAAACTCATCCAAGTCTAAAAAATTAAAAACATTATTAAACTCTTTATTTTCTCTAAAAGTTGGAGTATATAAAATTATTTTTTTGCTGGAATCCACACCATATTTTTTATTGAAATTATTTCTTAATCCATCAATGTCATGATTTTCAAAATAATAATCTGCCCTTGGAAGACCTAAGGATTTAATTTTAGATTTATCAATTTGGAATGCTTCAGCATAGTAATTTTCAATATATTTTGAAGTAATAATTAAATAATCAGTATTATTTGAAATCATTTTAAGCATTGAAGCATTTTCTACACTTCCGCCAAATTTCTTAAAAGCACCAGGCGCATGCCAAAGCTGAATCACCATCGTTTGTTCATTACATTTCATGAAAGCAAATGGAAAGAAATTATCATTTAAAAAAATATATTTTGAAGTGGCTAATTTTTTTAAAGATTTAAAAGATAATTTATCTTTATAATAAAAATGAAACTTAAAATCTCCTCTTTTTTCAAATTCATCTTTAATATACTCCAGATTTCCACTAAATGATTCATTAGAATCAACGATGAAAGAAATCAAATTGTTATCAATAGGAAGTTTAGTGAAGATATTGAATAGTCTTCCAAATATTTTATGTTTTAAATACACCTAATACCTCCTGGATTTTGAAAAAGTATCACTAATCACATTTAAAATTCTACGATACCTTTTTATTGAATTGATACTTTTTAAAATTTTATTATAATCATCGATCAATATTGGTTTGGTCAAACTTGAATAAATCCTTTCATTAAATCCTGGATTAACCTCAACATCTTTTTTTAGAAGTTCATTAATGTCAATAATCAAATCAAGTTTTTCATCATCGGAAATATCACTGACAATTAAACTAGTAATCCAATACACAAAGTGCTTATTAAAAATATCCGGATAAAATTCACCATAATTAGAATCGTTCAAGAAATCATAAGTTTTCCAGTATCCTTCAACCATTTTACCTAAGTATTTCTTATTTCTAATATGGATTGTAGACCTGTCACCTTCAATATTACGAATAAAATAGTTATAACTGAAAAAATCATCCAAATAAACTATACGGGATGATTTAAATAAGGACACAACAAAAAAATACATATCTTCAGCCAGCATGCCCTCCAAAAAGCGAATATCATTATCCATCAAAAACTCTCTTTTAAACATTTTACACCATATAGCTGGGTCAATTGAAAATAAACGTTGATCTTGCAAAACATCATTGACAACAATGTTTTCTCCATCAAAAACTGTTTTAATACTTATTTTTTTATCAGGGTAAACTCTGTAATAATTTGTAATGGTCATGTCCGCATTATTTTCTACTGCATTATTATACATTGTTTCAAAAGCCTTTGGGGTGTAAGTATCATCATGGTCTGAAAAAATAACATATTGGGCATCTGATAACTCTATACCAATGTTTCGCCCTTTACCAGGAAAACCATTATTTTCCTCTAAAAATACTGACTTGACATTTGAAAAGTTTTCATCAAATAATTTAAGCAAATATAAAGTATACTCATCATCAGAACAGTCATCCACGAATATTACTTGAATGTTTTCAAATCCAATACTTTGATACATTACTGAATCAAAAAACGCATTAAGAAATAAACCTGAGTTATATGTCGGAACAATTACGCTTACTTTATATTTTTCCATGTTATCCTACCAATTTATTTTTTATTCTTGAAAATAAACTTCTATCATTCATATTTTCTTGTATTTTCTCTAACCTGTTAGATTCCAAAACCGCATCATCAAATTTTTGATTCAATATCAAATCAACTAAATTATCATATCTTTCTTTAAAGTACGGATCTTTTGAATAATATTTATTAAATATATCATAGGATTTAATAAATAATTCTTTCTTGTCCTCATCACTTATTTTAGATAAAACAATCGTATATAACCATGAGGTAAGATGACTTTTAAAAATTATTTCACCATATGATGTCTTATTCAAATTAATTAACATCTCATCAATCTTATAATAACCATTTAGTATTGCTTCAATATATTTACGGTTTCTAACATGAATTGTTGACTTATCACTGTCACTATCTCTTATTTTGTAATTATAAGAATAAAAATCATTAAGATAAATAATTCCTTTAGCTTTTAAACAGGAATAGCTGGCAACATAAACATCTTCAGCCAGCATCCCCTCCAAAAAGTCAATGCCGTTTTCAATTAAAAAGGATTTTCTAAATAATCTCGTCCATATTGCAGCAGGCACCCTTAAAAGGTTTTTATCACCATCAATATTTGAAACTTGTATTTCGCCCGAATCTTTATAAATTGATTTGAATGGAATACTTTTATTTGGATAAACCTGATTAAAATTAGAAATAAGCATGTCATTTTCACCAATTTTACTGCACATCATTTCAAACGCATTTTCAGTATATGTATCATCATGATCTGCAAAAATGACATAATCCGCATCGGCTAAATTCAAACCAATATTTCTGCCAGTTCCCGGAAATCCCGAATTAGTATTCAAAAATTCAACTTTCACGTTGGCATATGACTGATTCATTTTCCTTAATAAATCAAGAGTATAGCTATCAGTCGAGTTATCATCGACAAAAATAACTTCAATATTTTCAAATCCAATACTTTGGGATTTTATGGAGTCTAAAAACTCAGTCAAATAATCTCCAGTATTATAAGTAGAAACAATAACAGAAATATTATAATCAGACATTTTAATCATTTAATTTATTATATAAAAGTATATATTCATTACACATTTCATTTAAGTCTTTAAATTTAATTTTTGAAATGCTTGACAGTTTATTTTCATAATCATTTTGATTTATATTAATTATAAAGTTATAAATATCATTTATATTTTTATAATCAACCAACCATCCCCCATTGGTTGAGGTTATTCTTTGCTTTAAAGCTCCCAAATCACTTGCGATAACTGGCAAACCTGCCATCCAAGACTCTGTAAGAGTATATGAATATGTTTCAGGACATGTCGATAAAATTAATGAAAATGAAGGTGCAATTTCAGATACAATTCTATTAAAATCACTTCTTTCGTATTTTCCATGATTTATCCCGTAACTGTTTAAATTTGGAATTGTAGTACCCATGAAATGCAACTGCAATATATCTCTTTTGTCTAACTCTTTAAGCTGCTTAATTAATAATGAACCTTTATGTGGTGAAACATGACCCGGAACTAAAATTTTAATAGGTTTTGATGTTAATTTGGCTTTGTATGAAGATTTATCTATTTTCACGCCATGTTCTATCAAATTAAAATTATTTAAATTAGGATAAGATTTTTTATAAACATCAACAACACTTTGAGTAGGAGCTACATTAATAGCTGATTTTTCTAAAAGATTCCCGCATTCATTATGCCATCTTTCAAGAATTTTTTCATTAGTAATATCAGATTTATGGGCAATACCTTCACAATTTTGGCAATCAAAGTTACAATACTGACAATCACCATCAACTAAATGGACAGATGGGCAAATATAATAGAAGTCATGTAGATTAACAAGAAACGGAATTGATTTTTTTATTATGATATTAATTAAATCAAAACTATGGTTAATTAAATGATTAATGTGAACCAAACTCACCCCTAATTTTGTAAGGATTTCATCGTAAATGATAGCCAAATCATTGTTAGAAAATATCATTTCAAAATTGTCATGCGAAATAAAATTGTCTTCATTATCAATGACTGAATAATTTGTATTGAAAGAAACATTATAATTAGCAATTTTTTCTAAATTCTGATTTACGTTCCATAATTCAATGTCTTCACCGTCTGAAGTTAAAATGAATGCATTAAACTTATCCGGCAAATTATCAATAATATCCATATTTAAAAAGCCTGTGCCGCCAACAGTACCGATTTTTTCATGCAGAACAAATAAAATATTTTTTTTATCGTCACTGCAAAACTCGGACAAATCAATATTTTGAACTTTAATCTGTCTATTTTCATTAATTCCATATAATGCATAATGAATTAAGGGATTGATTTCAACATCACAATAATGGTTTTTATAAAATACACCATCAAATTCTTCATTCGGCTTTTTTCCCTCTTCAAAACCAAAAAAGATATAATGAAGCAGCGGATCCATTCCAGAAGCTGCAACTTTAGGATACTTATTCAAATAAAAATCATCATCAAATAGCTTATTTTTTCTGATAGCCTTATAACCCTTTTTAATTTCTGAAGCCTTAGTCTTATCTTTGACTTTATGTGAAATATATCTACTGGGAATTTTAGCGAAAAGCTTATTTTTAAAACTCATAACCATCTTTTATTATATTTTCAAGTTTTTCTAAAAACTCTGAAGCGAAATCATCATTTATCTTAATATCACTTTCATCATTATCAAAAGATACTGTAATGTCATAATCATCCGTATTTAAATTATTCCTATTGACAATGACTTTTACAATATCTCCCCTTGCTATTATACGATTCAAATCATAATTATCCGTGAATGAAAGTAAAATATCTGCAGAATTGCCGATATAGTAATTTTCCATGTCAGTGATTAATTCAACATTTATGTCTGAATCATTAAAATTTCGAGAAATTTCAGATATCAATTCCTTATTCTCGCTGTTTTCTTCATCGACAATAGTAATTTTAAGATTTTTTTCTGTGAAAAATTTATTTGAATTAATTTTATCCAAAAGCAAAGATTTAGACAAATATTGGCCCCAGTTATTCCAGAACACAGAATAGTTATGTTTATCATTTTCAAAATAGCTTTCACTTTTAACACGAGTACTTGATTCATGATGGAATAACAATGCATTAGCTGCAAATAAAATTTTATACCCCTTTTTATGGAGTTTCAAGCAAAAATCAACATCCTCAAGACCATAGATATAATCTTCATCCAAGCCAGAAAGTTCATTATAAACCTTTTTATCAATTAAATTAACAGCACCAGTTACCGCAATACATTGATTATTATGAGTTAATGATGAATCAAAAATATCCAAATTAGAATCTGACTTATTTACTGCATATAAACAACATGGATATATTCTTTCAGCAAATATATCTCCACTATGCTGTATTCTATAAGAAGATTCCCTATTGGCATTGAAATAAAAAGGAAAAACAAGTTTAGCCCCAACAGAAGCCACATCATCATTATAAACTATTGTACCTACCAATTCATTCAGCCATCCGTATGTAGGTTCGATATCATTATTTAATAATAGCAAATATTCACCATTAGCAATTTTGGCAGCATCATTATTGCCTTTAGAAAAACTAACATTTACATCATTTTCAATGACTGTAATCGGCAAATCCAAAGTTTTCAAATAACTTACAGATTCATCAGATGATGCATTATCAACAACTATGATTTCATAGTTAGAGTAATTTGTTTTCAAATCAAAATCTTTAAATAGACGCTTTAGGTGTGTTAGACCATTCCTATTTAAAATAATAATTGATACCAATGGTTCTTTATCAAATTCATAATTAGACAAGAATGCCAGATTAGTTTCACAGATTTCTTCTTTTCTTCTTATGGAATAAGACTGCTGAATGAGTTTACCTTCAGATTTTCCATAAGCAACATAATGAAATAAAGGATTTAAACCAGAATTTTCAACATCCGGATATGTTTTAAAGTAAAAATCCGGATCAAAATCAAGAGAAGGGAATTTACCCTGATTATGTCCTTTAGTTAAATAATGAGTTAAAGGGTCTCCGGAAACATCATCATATGTGTTTTTGTAGTATTCTTCATCAAATAAACCGGAATTTTTAATTTCATTATAAAATTTAAGGTTTTTTATGGAAGTTTTGAAATTAAAATTGGAAGAAACAAACATGTTAACAATATTTTTACCCATTTAATCACCATTATTTCTAAAATTTCTAAGTTTGCTGGTTAGCTTCCATGATGTTGAATCTCTAACCGCATTTATTTCCCTATCCCAATGGTCCCTAACTTGATTTAAAGCTTCAGCTTCATCCCTAAGTGCATCTATGTCATTAAAAAGCAAGTTTATTTCTTCTTTAGTCAGAGTGTTTTTCTCACCAATATTTCCTTCAAGAGATTTGATTAAATTTCTGCTTGTTATATAGTCATCCAATGAAACTTTGTGATGAAAATCATCCACTTTTGTCCAGTAATCATTTATCCAAATGTATTCTGGTGCTACAGACGGATGAAAATTATTCTTCCACATCAAATATGTGAAACTCAACTGATCCTGATTTGTATAGTTAATTATCTCTTTCCACCACTGCTCCATCAATGAAATAATTTCGGGATCATCATGCTTTCTAAATATGGCTCCGAGAGAAGGCAGTCCATAATGAAGAGGCATACCTTCAGCTCTATATTTATCAACCTGTTTTGTTATAGTGTAATTTGAATAACGTGGAAATTGCATTGAACTTAAAGATTCATCAAAGATACAATCCCTCTCGGGATGAACAACAGTCAACATTGAAGAATTAATATACTTATAGACATACTCTCGAATGCTTCCTACAAGTTTAAAAGACCCATCAATCCAGAAACTGTATTTATTATCTGGAAAATATCTATTTGGAAAAACTTTATATTGCTTTGCAATTCTATTATCATCCAATGTTGAATCCTCCATTTGAATAATTTCCCACATATCAGACTTTAAATCCGGATTTTGAGTAAAACAAACATATCTGGTATTATCATCTATGAACTCAGGTTCTTTTAATGAATCATAAGCCCCTGTAAATGCAGTGTATACAACAAGCTCATTTTCTTTAATATCCTCAATCAAATCATTGTCAACTTCAAGATTAGGTTGAAATAAATCACTTAAAATAAAACTATCTACATTAGATTCATATCTAGTTCTTACTACTTCATAAGGATCCACATTTTCATTCATAAAAATCAGCAAATAAATTTAATAATTAATATCTTTTTGATATTAATTAAATATATCTAAAAATTAACTATAATTTTAAAGAGCGGAAAATTCCTGGTAATGATACCATCATAGCCTGAATACCTAAAATAAATATGGCAAGCCCTCCAATAAAATTAATGTGACGTGCATATTTAATAGCAACTCTAGTACCAAATGTACCAATTAAAATCCAACAGGCAACCGCAATGAAACTTAAAATGGCTAAACCAACAGGGTCGACACCAGCACCCACACCCTGTGCTGCTAAAATCAGGTTTTCTATGTTTCCAAAAATAATTAATGTTAAAAAGGGTCTTAATTCCTTCAAATTATCCGCCCCTGAGTGATTCCAGCATGGCTTGTCCACCTAGAATGAAAATAACCAAACCACCGAAAAAATCAATATAATCAACATAAGCTAAAGCAATCTGGGTTCCAAATGTACCAATTAATAGCCACATAGCTACTGCAAGAAAACTAGCAATTGCTAATTTTACGGGATTAACCCCTGCTACAACCCCTTGTGAAGAAAGCACTAAATTTTCAATATTTCCAAATATTATAAGCCCAACAAATGGTAAATATTGCTCTAACATTAAACATCACCAAATCCTATACCGGAACATTACTTCCGATTAAATTCCTCTCCATTGAATACTATTAATACATAAATAATATATAAAACTATCCTTATTTTGAAAAAATCATATCCCACTTATTAATTCTATCTTCAATCAGATAATCAGATAAAACTTTGTTTAATGCATTATTACGAATATTCCTTCTTAAAGACTCATTTAAAATAAGTTTTTCAACTTTTTCAATCCATTCCTCTTCACTAGAAGCTAAAAAGCCATCAACACCATCACTAACAACAGTATTATAGACACGCATATCAGAATAAACTCCCGGCAGACCCAAAATAGCTAATTCTATAAATTTTAATTCACTTTTACACTGATTAAATTGTGAATCTTCAAGTGGAACAAGACCAATATCCCAGTTGATTGTTTCAGAAAGCCAGGACATGAATTTTTCAAAATTCATATTATCCCGAGGCAGTTCAACAGCCTTAAACCAATCTTCATCAACATCATCATCAGCATTAAATCC
>CACYVR010000021.1:4952-16583 GCA_902777885.1 uncultured Methanobrevibacter sp. | reverse complement strand
TTAATATTAATGGACATTATATATAAACTATAAAGTTAAATAATTAAATTTTTAAAAAATAAGCAACTAATTATCTATTTGATACAATTTAAAGTAAATCCATGAAAAATTAATATTAGCATTAATTACAGCAAATAAACGGCAGTTTTATAGATATGGAACAAATTTTATGAAAACAATTTCTATTGTAGAAAGATGTTTTAGAAAAAATAAATCGATTAGTGACTAAAGACATGATATACATAGTAAAAGCACAACTTATAAAATCCCAACACATAGCATAAAATTGATTGTCCTCGAAGAGAGAAGGTGGCAGAAATTTTACATAGAATGAAAAAAAATCTACAATAAAACAATGAAATACCCTTTGAATTTTCACAAATTAAAAAGACTGATTTTAAAAATAAAAGTGTAAAATTATATATATTAACATTTCAAAGTTTATTAATTTGTATTTGATGAAAATAAGAAACTTTCACCAACACAGAATCTAAAGATTAAAGCTGCAGAAAATATGAAAATATCTCTGTAGAATTTAACTCACCACATTTTCAAGAGAAATCTATGATCGGGCATTGATAAAAAATCCACTGGAAAAATAATTTCTAGAGTGCTTGAAGCCCGTATAGAAATTTTAAAAAATTTACAATATACATTTATAACCAAGTTATAGTAAGGTATTTTTAAAATAACATGAGTTATATGGAAAATATACAGATTTTTGATAAAATTTTTTTACTTTAAAACTTAAATTTAAATATGAAAAATAATATAAAATAATAATTAAGTAAGCATTAATCTTTTCAGGTTTACTTGTCTAAAAATTTGTCTTAAATTGTTTAATAACTATCAAAAAGGAAAAATATAGAATCATTGATTTTTTTAGAAAAAATTATGAAGTTTAGAATAACGAAACAATGATTCAAATATATTAATCCTTTCTTCTAATGAAGTTAAACACTGGGGGGTGTTTTGCTCGCAAATGTAATATGCAAAGACATTACTAAAAAATAGAATCATAGATTTTTTTTACATAAAAACAAGAAATTATAAAAAAGTTACAAACTTATTGACAAATGTAATAATCATGCTTCAATATAAAAAAAATTAATCCTATTTTTCCAGAGTGTTTATAATATGCCTCAAACCATGAAAAAATGGAAATCATCGGCATTAAATAAAATTATCTACTTTTAAACTGTTTAAATGCAGGATCATTTCAACAAACTTAACAGTTTGTTGATAAACCTACATTGATTTATTTAACAAATATTTAAAATATTATTATGAGAAAAAAACTCCACATAAACCTCCCATAAATCATTGATTGTCAAATAAAAACTTAACAACCCATATATATATACTATTAATCTTCATCATATATAAATTATACAGTTTAATAATGAAAATTATTATAATTAATCAAATTAAAATTCATTAGTTGTTAAGTAACTAAAATGTATAAAAATTTTAAAAAAAATTGACAAAATATATTTATAACCAAGTTATGCTGACATATACATAAAATAACATAGTTATGTAAATATAATAATAAACAAATATATTATGAATATATGTAAATAAAAAAGAATAAATACACATTATTTATCATTTATTTCAAAAAAGCTTCAATAAATAATTTCCGAAGTAAAAAAAAAGAAAAAAGGGAAAATAATATTTCCCTTATAGTGTTTTTAATCTTTTTTCCTAAATCTTGTTAAACCTAAAGCGAACAATGCAAGAAGTACCATGATTAACGGATTACCGGTTTCAGGTAAAACTTCAACATCAGCATTTTGAGGTTTTTGAGATTCGTTATTTAAAACCTGTTCATCCGGAGTAACCGGATTATCTGGAGTAACCTGATTATCAATAACTGGATCATCAATAACCGGAGTAACCTTACCAATAACTTCAGTCTCATTGAAAGCATTGACACGAACTGTATTATTGAATCCGGCAAGAACGGTATTAGATTTAACACCAACACTAGTAGTATCAAATACTACAATAAAGCTTGCAGATTCACCAACTTTCAATGTATCAATTAAATTAAATTGATTATTACCTTCATTATTCAACAGACCTCTCCAATAACCTTTTGTTGAATAGAAATTACTATATACCAAACCACTATCATATGATTCGATTATAAATACATCATTCAAATCAACATCACCAGTATTTCTGACAATAATCTCAAACATTACCTGCTCATCAACACGTACAGACTTATTTAAAGCAATTTTTTCAACTGTAATTGAAGGAGAAGTAACGAAATTAGGATTAACACGAGTAGAATTCCTAGCAGACACGGTTGGAACTTCTTTAGACTCAGCAGTAATCACATTAATGAAATCACCACTAGATAAAGTATCAAATACAACAAAGAATCCAGCATACTCACCAGGGTTTAAAGGATTTTTATAAGTCCATGTCATATCATTATTGAATATCCAGTTACCAGAATAATCAACAAATGAATTATACTTCAAACCAGTGAAAGTATCTTCCTTAACTTTAACATCGTTTAAAACCACACTGCCATTATTGTGAACAACGATTTCAAACATTACCTTATCGCCGACACGGACAGTCTTATTTAAAGTAATCTTTTCAACAGATAATGATGGAACAACAACATTAACACTGTCATCTGCATATTTAACCGGAGTAGCATTAGATTGAACAGCAACATAATTGGTCATGTCTCCTGCTTTTAAAGTATCAAATACCACATAGAAAGTCGCATATTCAGCAGGATAAAAAATATTGTTCTAACTTCAAGTCAAATCACCATTATACCTCCACAAAGCAGAATTATCATACCAACTTATGTATTTCAATCCATCATGAGGATTTTCAGATACTTTAACATCACTTAACTTAATGTCTCCAGTATTTCTAACAACAATCTCAAATACAACCGGATTATTCAAAACAATGACTTTTTTCCAAAGCAACTTTGCGAATATCCAAATCAGGATTTTTAGAAACATTAGTTATATTTTCACCCCGTTTTATTTAAAACATTATCCGTTCCACAGGTAACAATATTTTTAAAGATACCTAACACCATATAGAAATAGAATATGTATAATACTTCATTTACAATGAACTAAATTTAAGCATCAAATCTTATAAGCATAATTACATATTTGAGTTACTGAAATAATAGAGATTAATCCAGTCCACCCTTATAGTATTCACCATAATCCGCAACAGTGCCACTATTAGAAAAAATTTCATTGCTAAAAAAAAAGAAAAAAAGTATTCTGCATCTAAAGCTTTTTTAATTTGGAGTAGTTTTTCGGAAAGTTTCCGTTCAGGCAGTAGAGCTCTTCCTCTTCATAGTCTACTTTCGATGCAAAACGTGCTTTGGATTCATAATTCTGATTCAACAAATCTATCGTCTTTTTGTTTTTCTTATTGAAGTCCTTAAAGATTAACGCAAAAAAGATTAGAAATCCTAAAATAATTACAAGAAACATAAGATTCTTGTGATAGAAAAGTGAAATCGGAAATAGTATACAGAGAAACATTACAAATGATCCCAAAAAAAGATATTTGAAAAGTTGTTTTCCTGAGTCCTTGCTTTTCATTAAAATCACCTAGTATATGTCCAGCATTCCAAATCCCTGATTGTTGTTGTTTCCAAGTCCGACGTCATAAGCAAATGCTATGAGTTCGGGGCTGCCTTTCATTACAATGTCTATATTGTAATAGTAGTTTCTAAAGTCTTCGCTCTCTTCGCTGTATGTACCGTAGTGGTTATGACGAGAGTAGAAATCACAATAGAGCTGACCCTTTTCCCGATTGAAATATTCGCAGAAGTTATCAATCAGCAAATCCTCGAGGATATCTCCCAGATTATCCATAACAATGCAGTTGGCCAGAAAGATTGGAGAAGCCGTGATGAATGACGCTTCATCGCTTCCATGTATTGGCCTTGGCAGAAATTCGACCTTCACTATTTCAAGCTTGCTTTTGTTGAAGATTATGCTTTCGCCCATTACAAATGCGGATACCATCATCCTTAAAAATTCATTACTGACGCTTGATACAACAAAGTTGATGAGTCCTTTTTCAATGCGAAAACCGGAAAATGTGAAGAACTTAAAATCTTCATAATCAGTGCCTATGAACAGTTCATTGACCTTTTTATGGAATAGATATGACATGTAATCATCGAAATTGCGCTGTATGTTCCTGTTTGCATACCCCTTGAAGTAGATTTTTACGCGAGACAACCTTATCCTCTCTATTTGATTTTAGTATGGTTGAAAACCATAAGCTTGGACCAGTAGACCTCATAGATTCCAGGATCCATCTGACCCCCACTTGTGGAAACAATGCTTAAATAAATCGGATTTCCTTCGGAGTCAAACATTCCTGTTTCCTTGTTTATCTGATAGTCTTCGTATTTTTTCGGAGATGAATCGCCTTCGGGATTCTTGGATCCCATAAATGGAAAGTTCGACAGTTGGGAGGAACCATCACCCGAATATTGATTGTTTGAAACATTATTGTTCGAATGTTCTTTATTTAAATGGGAAGGACTGTTTTTTTCTAAAAAATCTACCGTGAATGTTTTTTCATTGTCAACTGCATCTGAAACATCAGATACCACGATATTAACAAGACTGAAAAAGTTACCTAATGAACCAAAAATCACGGTTCCAAAAATAAGAATTAGTAAAAATATTAAAAAAATATCTTTTAAACTCAATTGTACACAACCTTTGATTAGTACTTCGACATTATGTTGTCAAAAATGCTAACTGCAAAAAAATCGACTTTTTCTTCATATTCTCACCTAAAAAAGTAATTAAATTAATATCCATATTCTTTTATAATTTACCTCAAGATCTAGTTGAAGATAATCAACACCTTCAAATCAAGCCATTTTTTATAGCTTATTAATGTTTACTCTTTCATAATATATATAGTTATACATTTTAAAATAATAAATTTAAAAAAAATAATCCATCAATAACAAATTAGGATTATTATTAATTAACTGTTTTATAATTTTAGAATAAATTGAATAATTTCAATTATTAACATAGTTATAATGGGATTAGCATATAAATCAAAATCAAAATCTGGCAAATATCCATAAAATGAGAAAAAAATTAAAACGATAATGGTCATTAATAAAAAATTCTCACAGTTTAAAAAGTGAGTAAAGCAGTATTTTTGGAATATATTCATTTACTTCGACAACACTTCAGTCAATTCCTCATTTCTTTTAACAATTTCTTATTATTGTCTTTTAACTACGCATTACCATCTTAAATTCATAATTATGTACCTTTAGTTTTTGTGTTTCAATTTCTATTATAGTGAACCAATTTTTGACAGAAAAAACTAACATAATTTCTATTTTTTCATTTATCAATAGTGGTTGTTTTTATATGGTCTATTTAATATTCAATTAAATAATAAGGCTTAGTAGAAATCCTCATTTTTATTGAATAAATGTTAATCTGTAGATGTTGTAGATTTTATTTTCGAGTTTTATTACTTTATTTGATAATTGTAGGTTCCTACTTCCATTTTTCCTTTAAATTTTCTTTTAATACCAAATGAACATTTGGAAAAATTAAATTTAAAATGAGAATATTGACCACCAAGGCCATATATAGGATTTAAAGTTACAGTTGTTTAAATGAGAATATAATGACTCCAGTTCCATTTTAATCGACCTGGTGAACCCAACGATTTTGATGAAGTTATAAGAGAATTCGCCATAATTTCATAGTTTGATAAGTTAGTGTAAAAAATTTAACTGATTTTTTTATTTTTCACCTGCTTTGGGAATGACATTGCGTTCAATCCATTTTAAATCATCGAGTTTGATTTGTGTTATTGCTCCAGCATATGTTCGGTAAATTCTTTTTATTTTGCTAGGGAATGTTACTTTGAAGAGTAATTCTACTAAATTGTTTGTTTTTGGTATTTTTTTGTCTTTGAGGAAATATAATACTTTATCTATTTTTTTAGAGAGTTTTTTGATGAAATCTTGTATTATTAGTGGCAATTCTTCTATTTTGTCATATAATTCATGATAATATTTCATTGCTGTTTTTAAAGTCTTTGCACGGAATATTTTCTTGATTGTGTTCTTATAGTCCACGAGTTCTTTGATTTGTGCTTTGTATAGTCTTATTTTTTCTTTATTTTTATCAATTTCGCGTTTTAGTTTTTTCCGTTTTTCTATATTTTTTATTGTTTTGGTGTCTGATTTTCGTGGTCTTCCTCTTGTGGAGGGCATTTTACTTTTTAATTCTTCTATTTTTGCTTCTTTCTTTTTGTTTGTTTCTGTTAGTGATTCTATGGATCTTTCTTTTTTGTTAATGTATGGGTTGAGTTTTGTCATTAGATTTTGCATTATGTGGAAGGTGCATAACTGGTGTTTGGCACCTAATCTTTTAATTACTTCTGATAGGGTGCTAGAAATTTTCATCTCAAAAAGGCATCAGGATGTATCAATTTTCTCAGTAAACATCAGATTTTCATTCATGTTGCATGGGGTCAAAAATATACTCCCTAATTAAAAAAATAGGCCATCTTAAATCGTAATATTTATTAATCATCAGTAACATATATTTATTTAGTGATTCAAATATTACCTGGATTAAATTACGACAAAGACGACCTAAGATTTATTTTATTGGGCAAAGTATTTAAATTTATCGAAAACGAAAAATTAATGGACGAATACAATAGATGTGGCATTCATAATCGCAGTTTATTTCTTATTTGCTTGAAAATATTTTTTATGCATGTATTTTTTAGTTATCCAATATCTGGAGTTGTTGATGAACTAAACAGAGAATCAGCATTGAGAAATTTTACAGGAATTTCAGAAGTTCCAAGTGAAACTCAAGTCTATGAGTATTTCAGTCGATACGGACCAAAAACGTATTGTGAAATAGCAAATGCAATCTTAAGAAAACTTTATAGACCACGCAAATCACGAAAGAGCACTTATATCACTGATGCAACACCAGTCAAATGCGATATCAACATAATAAAGAAGTACATCACTCCTGAACATTTGAAAAAATTAAAATTAAAATGGGGTTATTCAACTACTAATGGACATTACATTGGATATAAAGTCACAGTTGTCCTGGAAAAGACTACAAAAACACCAGTTTCAATTTTAATCCATCCAGGATCACCAAACGATACAAAAATTTTCGACGAAGTTTTAAAAGAACTCAGGAGAAGACGTTTAATCAAACCTAAAGACATAATCTACTTCGACAAAGGATATTTCTCCCATAAAAACTACGAAATCGGAATCAACAAATATAAAATTATCCCAGTCATATTTCCAAAAAAAGCATTCAAAATAAATAAATTCAAAGACCGAATGTCCTACCCTTTGACAATCTACAAGAATAAGAACGAGTTTGGCGAAAACAAAAAACTAATCGAACACCTCGAAAGGCTATTGCTCATAAAACTTGAAAATTGGAAAGAATATAAGCCAACAAGAGGAATCATTGAGGATTTCTTTAAAGCCGCTAAAGGAGCATTTGGATTGGGAAAATTCCACAGTTATACTGACAAATCCATGTACAAAAACATCTACCTATGCCCATTATTAACTGCAATTGTCGTTCAATGTGGATTTAAAAGTAAAACACAACTACAACAACTGGCAGAAGGAAAAATTGATTTTACACCTTCAAAAAATAAAAAATCCAAATCCATTAAAAAAGAAAAAGAAACCGAACAAAAATATAAAACCCCATGCAAAATTGCGCAACAAACACTTGAACTTAACGAAACGAAAGAGTTAACAACGCTAGATTCCTTCACTTAATCTAGCACCCTATATAGTGAATATACCTGTAGAAATCTCTTATGAAAAAGAACATTTAACCGCCCCATATTAGAATAGATTTTACAGTTAAATAATGAAAAATAAATCAATTCCATATTAGATTCCTATAGAAATTTTAAAAATTGACAATATATATTTATAACCAAGTTATGATGAGAGATTTCTAAAATAACATTAGTTATATAGAAAATGAACAGATTTTTGAGAAAAAAATTTTTCTTTGAAACTAAAATTTAAATATGAAAAAAATATAAAATAATAAGTAAGTAAATCATTGATGTTATCAAATTTACTTGTCTAAAAATTTGTTTTAAAACTGTTTAATTTACTATCAAAAAGGAAAAATATAGAATCATTGATTTTGTAGAAAAAATTATGAAGTTTAGAATAACGAAACAATGATTCAAATATATTAATCCTTTCTTCTAATGGAGTTAAACACTGGGGGGTGTTTTGCTCGCAAATGTCATATGCAAAGACATTACTAAAAAATAGAATCATAGATTTTTTTTACATGTAAAAACAAGAAATTATAAAAAAGTTACAAACTAATTGACAAATCTAATATCATGCTTCAATATAAAAAAAATTAATCCTATTTTTCCAGAGTGTTTATAACATGCCTCAAACCATGAAAAAAATGGAAATCATCGGCATTAAATAAAATTATCTACTTTTAAACTGTTAAATGCAGGATTATTTCAACAAACTTAACAGTTTGTTGATACACCTACATTGACTTATTTAACAAATTTTTAAAATATTATTATGAGAAAAAACTCTACATAAACCTCCCACATATCTTGAACTGTCAAATAAAAATATAACAATCCATATATATACTATTAATCTTCATCATATATAAATTATACAGTTCAGTAATGAAAATTATTATATAAAAATTTTAAAAAAAATTGACAAAATATATTTATAACCAAGTTATGGTAACATATATCTAAAATAACACAGTTATATAAATAAAATAATAGACAAATATATTATAAATATATAAAGAAAAAACAATGAATACACATTATTTATCAATTATTTCATGAAAAAACTTCGATAATATAATTTCTTAAGTTAAAAATAAAAATGGGAAAAATCATAGATTTTTCCCTTAATAGTGTTTTTAATCTTTTTTCCCAAATCTTGTAATACCTAAAGCGAACAATGCAAGAAGTACCATGATTAACGGATTACCGGTTTCAGGTAAAACTTCAACACGAATATCTTGAGGCTTTTGAGATTCATTGATTACAGGTTCATCTGGAGTAACCGGATCAACTGGAAGAGAAATAACTTCAGTCTCATTGAAAGCATTAACACGAAGAGCATTATTAAATCCTGCACTAACAATATTGGTTTTAACACCAACACTTGAAGTATCAAATACTACAATAAAGCTTGCAGAATCACCAACCTTCAACGTGTCAATTAAATTAAATTGATACTTACCTTCATTATTCAACACACCTTTCCATGAACCTTTAGTTGAATAGAAGTTACTATATATCAAACCTTCATCATATGCTGATTCAACAACAAACACATCATTCAAATCAACATCACCGGTATTTCTGACAACAATCCTCAACAGACAATGAAGGAGAAACAACTAGATTAGGATTAACCTTGGTAGTGTTTCTAGCAGACTTAGATGGAGCTTCCTTAGACTCAGCAGTAATCACATTAATGAAATCACCAAGTTCTAAAGTATCAAACACTACAATAAAGCTTGCAGATTCACCAGATTTTAAAGGATTCTTATAAGTCCAAGTCATATCATTATTGAATATCCAATTACCTGAATTATCAATAAATGAATTATACTTCAAACCAGTGACCACACTGCCATCATTCTCAACAACAATTTCAAACATTACCTGCTCGCCAACACGGACAGTCTTATTTAAAGTAATTTTCTCAACAGACAATGAAGGAACAAGAACTTCAACACTGCCATTTGCATATTTAACCGGAGTAGCATTAGAAACAACACTAACATGATTAGTAATATTTCCTGATTTTAAAGCATCAAATACAACATAGAAAGTCGCATACTCTCCAGGATATAAAATACTATTCAAACTCCAAGTCAAATCACCATTATATCTCCACAAAGCAGAATTATCATACCAACTTACATATTTCAATCCATCCTGAGGATTTTCAGATACAATAACATCACTTAATCCAACATCACCAGTATTGTGGACAACAATCTCAAAGATAACCTGATTATTCAATAAAATAACTTTATCCAAAGCAACCTTATTAATATCCAAATCAGGATTTTCAGTTGAATTTTGGTAAGGTGTCGGATCATCAGAGACATTAGTGAAATCCTGTGCAGTTTTATTTAAAGCATTATCCGCTCCACCAGTAACGATATTTTTAAACACACCAGTACTATTAGCGCTAAATATCACAAAGAAATTGACAACTTCCCCAGGATTCAACTCTTTGTTTAAAGTCCATCTATGTTTGTCATTAACAAATGAATAAGTCCAATCATTGTTAACATACCAAGACTCATAAATCAACCCTTCATCAAAGTAAGTTTCCTCAACAAAGACATTTGTCAATTTAACATTACCATTATTAACAACAACAATCTCAAAGATAACAGAATCATCAACTTTAACATTAGGAGTCAAAGTAACCTTAGAAATATCTAAATCGGAAACATTATCAATAGCAGTAATAGTCTGATTAACAGTGAACTCGTTGTTTAAAGTCAAGTTGTTAGTCCAAGTACCAGCTTTAGTTACTTTAATATCAACAGTAATAACCATCGGAACAGTTGTAGACACACCACTAACAATCCAAGTTAAAACCTTACCATTTTGTTTGAAGTCTAAAACCTGACCACCAGAAACAACATAACTACCAGCATATTCCAAACCATCAGGTAAAGTATCTACCAAAGTCATATTCTTACTAATATCAACATCACCAGTATTAACAACAGTCAAATCATACTTAATAACCTGCCCAACAACAGGAGTAGGATTATCCACAGTCTTATTCGGAACAACAGTAGTAACAGTCTCATTAACAGTATAAACATTATTTAAAGTTAAGTTATTAGTCCAAGTACCATCCTTAGTAACTTTAATATCAATAGTAATAACCATCGGAGTAGTTGTAGTTACGTCTGTTACAACCCAAGTAAGCACTTTACCGTTTTGAGTGAAGCTGACAACACGACCACCAGAAATGATATACTTTCCAGCATATTCTAAACCGTCAGACAAAGTATCAACCAAAGTCAAGTTTTTAGTAATGGCCACATTTCCAGTGTTGACAATAGTTAAGTTATATTTAACTCACTAACAACAGGAGTAGGATTATTAACAGTCTTATTACCCTCAATAGTAGTAACATTCACAGTATAATTCCTATTAAGCACAGTCAAATTATTATCCCAAGTACCAGCCTTAGTAACATTAACATCAACTGTAATGACCAAAGGAACAGCAGCAGTAATATTAGTTACAACCCAAGTAAGAACCTTACCATTCTGTTTGAAACTAACAAGATCACCGCCAACAAGAACATACCTGCCAACATACTCCAAACCATCAGACAAAGTATCAATCAAAGTAACTTCATCACGGATAGTAACATTACCAGTATTAACAACAGTCAAATTATACTTCAAAATTTCACTAACAACAGGAGTAGGATTATTAACAGTCTTATTACCCTCAATAGTAGTAACATTCACAGTATAATTCCTATTAAGCACAGTCAAATTATTATCC
>CACYVR010000021.1:0-4796 GCA_902777885.1 uncultured Methanobrevibacter sp. | reverse complement strand
AACCTCATCACGGATCGTATCAGTACCAGTATTAACCACAGTCAAATTATACTTCAAAATCTCACTAACAACAGGAGTAGGATTATTAACAGTCTTATTCGGGACAATAGTAGTAACAGTTTCATTAACTGTGTAATTGTTTAATGTTAAATTGTTGGTCCAAGTTCCTGCTTTTGTAACATTAACATCCACAGTAATAACCATCGGGGTGGTTGTTGTCACGTCTGTAATAATCCAATTTAGAACTTTACCGTTTTGTTTGAAGTCCAATACTTGTCCACCGGATACAATATATTTTCCAGCGTATTCTAAACCATCAGGTAATGAATCTATTAAAGTCATATTCTTACTGATTGTAATATTACCAGTATTAATCACAGTTAAGTTGTATTTTACAGTTTGACCTACAATAGGAGTAGGATTATCCACAGTCTTATCTGGAACAACAGTTGTAACAGTCTCATTAACAGTATAAACGTTGTTTAATGTTAGGTTGTTGGTCCAAGTACCAGCTTTAGTAACTTTAATATTTACATTAATAGTCATTGGAGTAGTTGTAGAAACACCAGTAACAATCCAAGTTAAAACATTACCATTTTGTTTGAAGTCTAATACCTGACCACCAGAAACAACATATTTTCCAGCATATTCCAAACCATCAGGTAAAGAATCGACCAAAGTCATATTCCTACTAATATCAACATTACCAGTATTAACAACAGTCAAATTATACTTAATTACTTGACCAACAACAGGAGTAGGATTATCCACAGTCTTATTTATGAGTGTTGTAACTGTGATAGACTTATTATCACGATTATTGGTCAGATTCATATCATGTTCAGTACAATTTACAGTAGCAATGTTATTGATAACACCATGTTTGGTTGTAGTAGCAGTAATGTTTAAAGTTACTGATTGACCGCTAATTAATGTACCAATATTCCAATATCCAGTATTTTTATTGTAAGAACCTTTGGTGGAACTGCTAGAAACATAAGTTAAACCTGCAGGCAACAAATCATTGACTGTAACATTAGTAGCATTAAGTACACCATGATTAGTAACTTCAATAGTCCAAATTACATTTTCACCAATAACATAAACATCATAATCACTGGTTTTAGTCACACCCACATCAACACTATTTATTCTAAATAATGTAGAGTTTTTGATTTCTTTGTATAAATTATCTTCCAGATGTTCGGCTAAAACATTATAAATGCCTGGTGCCAAACCTTTTGGAAAAGTTACAGTTACATTTCCGTATATGTCAGTTCGTAAACTTGCGTTGGAATAAACAATGCCGTTTTGATCTGTAACTGTTAGGTTGATTAGTTGGTAGTCCTCACGACTGTCCTGGTATAGCAGTGTGCCTTCCATACTGTTTTCAGCACCAGATTCTGGACTAACACCCATTCCAGTAGTCTTCAAACCATATCTTTTAGTCATATAAGAAACATTATTAAAAGTCACATACATCGGAGACTGCACATTATAAATCGCATTAATAATATTGTCCCCACCTACAAGAACAACATTAATTTTAATGTCACTTTCGTTGAATATGCTATCTTTTGGTGTTGCGACGGTTATTAGGCTGTAACTCCATGCCTGGTTTTCCACAAAATTATCATTTGTTAAAGTGAAATGAATACCGTCATTGTAAATTGCAGAACCGTTACGTGCAACATTCAAATCAAATAAGTTATCCCTAGTATTGAAATAGTTTCCTTTAACATAAATTGCTCCACCCAAACCAGTATTTTCATCTTTTAAAGGAGTTACAGTGTTTTTAAGGAAAGTTGAATTTTTAACAGTTGCATAGTTTCCATTGAAGTATATTGCACCGCCATTAATAGCAGAGTTATTTTCAAAGTGTGAATCCTCAACTATACAATTATTTCCTTGGATGTAAATAGCAGCACCATTAGTCGCATTATTAAATTTAAATATATTGTGGGATAAATGACTATAATCTCCTTCAATATAAACAGTACCTTTTTCAGATTCATGATTATAGAACTGTGAATCATGTACAGATGCATTCGCACCATGAACATAAATAGCGGAACCATTACCTCCATGAGCAAAGTTATCGTCAAAATAACAATTTACAGCACTATTATTATTACCAGTAATGTGAACAGCTCCGCCCTCTTCAGTAGCAGCATTATTATAAAAAGAACAATTATTTAATAAATCATTATGTCCTTGGGAGTTATTACCATCCAATCCATGAGTGATACCTCCAACCATAATAGCACCACCTCTTTTAGCAGTGTTATTAATAAACTTACAATTTTCAATGTTTAAATAATCCTGACTGGAACCTATTGCACCACCGTATTCGGTAGCTGAACAGTTAATGAATGAACAATTAATAATACTACTATAAATAACACTAGTAGTATTTGTACCATGAATATAAAGTGCTCCACCAATTCCAGAACTACAATTTATAAAGTTAGAATTCGTAATGTCTATTGTATTGAGATTCCGTCCAGAAACACAGATTGCACCTGAATGATGATTGTTTGATAAATTAACAAAATTACAATTATCAAATTTACAGTTTTCATTTGAAACAATCATAGCTGAATTTTCATAATTACCCTGTGACGTATTATTAATACGGCCGCGCATATTAGTAAAGTTAGAATTATTTATGATAGAATTTGAAAATACTATCCCATCTTGATAAACATCAAAATTATTGAAATGTACATTATTTAAAACACAATCATAAAACCAGAGACAACGGTAAGCAGTGGAATAAAAATTTATAAATGTAATATCTTCAAGAGTACAATTTTTAAAACGTGACCCCTTCATAATATCTGCAAAAGTATAATTTTGAGCATCTAAAGTACCGTTAATAATTGTGATTTGTTTTACAGGGTCTGTAGTATACGCATAAAGTTGAGTATAATTTGTATAAGTTTTACCGCCTAAATCTATAGTATCTCCATCTTCTGCATTGTCTATTGCATTTTTAATATCTATAAAATTAGTTCCATTTACTTTAATAATATTTGATTGAAGAAGATTATCTTCCCCATTACTTATTCCCAATAAACTTTTTTCATTCGCATTTTCATTATTTATTGTATATCGATTTCCATCGATTGTTATTGCTTTAGAAATAGTAATTCCTTGTGGATTAAAGTTGTCAGTATTTGTATAATTATTTTCTAAAACAATAATATCCCCATTATTTCCATTATTGATTTTTTCTTGAAGCATCGTGGATGTTCCCGCATCTTGGGCACCCAAAACCTCTTCATTTTTCGATGATCCTAAAACTTCTTCATTCGTTTCAACACTTGCAGATACATACTCTGTCGACTCCCCTATAGAAGTAGTTCCATCAGTATCTGCAGCTACAGCACCAACAGGCAATAGAAAAACTAAAAGAAGAATAAAAGAAAAAACTTTAAAATTCATTTTATTACACCATTTAACTTCATTACAATAAAAACAGAGCTTTTTGAATATTTGAAATGGCTATTTAGAAAAGAATTAAAATCAGATAGAATGTTTAGACTAAACGAGTTGGAAATTAGATTATCAATTGAGCATACATAATCTACTTTAATCTTTTTAGCACAAATTATTACATCTTTATTTAAATCTTTAGAAATAACATAGTCAAAGACTACAAAATTTAAATCAAAAATTAGATTATCAAAATCAACTGATTCATAAAATCTGAACTCTTCATATGAAGACATGAAAATATGGATTTCCAGATCCAAATCATGTAAAGTGTTAAGATTCAAAGTCACAGGTTGTTCAATTGAATCAATTATGTGACAGCTAATATTTTCTGTTGATATTTCTGCATGAGAAAAATTTTCGCAGAAATATTCAAAATTCCCTTTGAACAAATTTTCATAATATCCAATACTACTATCAACATTAATATTCTCATAAGTAATATCCTCATAAGAAATAGGCCCGTAAGAAATATCCTCATAAGAAATATCTTCACAATAATAATAATCATTAAAATTATCAGAAAATGAGATAGTTTCAATTTTTAAATCATCAATATAATTATCACTAAGTTCGTCAATATATGAATTTTCAATGATAGACTCATCTTCCACAATTGCTTCGCTAACATCACTTGCAGATACTGCAGGCAGTATTAAGATAAACAATATTAGTATGAACATATATTTAATATTCATTTGACTCCCCTATCCCTCTTTAGATAAATTATATTGTAATTTAGTTACCAACATTAAGTAACTAACAGAATATTAATAGTCATAGTATATAAACTATACGGTTAAATAAAGAAATTTATAAAATTAAAAAATTATTTGTATATTTGATATAAAATTATTGAACTGTGTATAAATAAATCAGTGATTAGAAAATATAAAAATATGACAATGTTATACTAGAAAATTTCCAAATTCAAATAAAGAAAAAAATAAAAAATTAGAAAATAACTAAAAAAATGAAGAAAAAAAATATATTATATACTAAAATCCAACACACAAAATAAAAAAAATATGCTAAAATAAGTTTAATATATAAAAAATAATAAAACAACTATTATGACTACATTAGAGAAGATGAAAATATTAACAGATTCTGCACAGTATGATTTATGCGATTATGTAAATCATAACAAAAGCTCCCAGGTTAACCTGCCGGGAATTTACCATGCAACAGGACATAACGGATGTCAGATTCCACTTTTTAAAACTCTTCTCACCAATAAATGTAAAAATGACTGCAAATACTGCATTAACCAGTCCAAAAGAAACTTCCAAAGACTT
>CACYVR010000020.1 GCA_902777885.1 uncultured Methanobrevibacter sp. | reverse complement strand
TTATATCTTTTATTCAAGAATTTTTCAGTCATTTCGTAAATAAGGTCTGAAATATGGATTACTAATCGTTGATGTTTGCAGTTTTCGATATTTGGACATTCTTTACAAGAATAGGTTTTAAAAATGTACTTTTTTGTCTTGCAAATGTCTGGAAGAGCATCTTCCTTGTGTGGTTTCCAACGTTTAACCTTTTTTTATCTCTACTAATCTCATAAATCGGCTAAAAGGACAGATATAACCATTTTTAACTCTTATGAAATCTTTTTTTTGTTGACTTTTTTCTTTTTTCTTCATATCCATTTTCACGCCTTAAACTATTATTGTGATCTTCAGATAATTTTTTAGGCATTATTAATGCATTTATTTTATTAATGAATAAATGATAGAGGTTTTCTGTGGAGAAATAACCAGAATCTGCGATTAAAATGTGTTCACGAATTCTTTTTCGTATTTCATTGTAGTTTCTTCTTTCTCCAAATTCTCTTTGCATTTCAATGAAAAGTTCAATTGTTTCATAAATGTTTTTTAATACATCTTTTATTGTTTTTCAATCATTTGATTGGGTTAACAACATTCCAGTCAATATTATATGGTTTTCTGTCATGATTTCCTGCAGATTAAAAGCAAAATCATAAATTCCCTTTTTTGTTTTCATCCAACAAGCCTCAGGAAATGAAACAGAAACACTTCCTATATTCCTTTCATTTAAAATAGTAGAATAAATGTCTAATTTGCTAAATATGTTGGTATTGTAGAGATTAATCCTTTTTATGATTGAATTAATTGTTTTACACATTTCTTCATCATTTTTATAAAATTCCAATTTCTCTTCTAATCCTTTTATTGTACGATTAATTGATTTTTGCGTCTTATTATGTAATAAATTCCATTTATTCATTAGTTTTAGTCTTTCTACATCTTTTGGTGTGATTTTGTTGTTTCGAGATGCTCTGACGATTGCGTCAGTTCCATCAACAAATAATTTAACAAAATCTAAGAAGTGTAAATCGTTTAATAAAACTAATGTGACTATGAAAACTTTTTTTATTACTTTTGCATCGCTTTTATTTAAAAAATTGGCGAATGAATTGCGTGATGGCTTTAATCCACAAGTAATGATTAGAAGAAATTTGTTTTTCTTACATTCTTCTTCCATTTTAGTATAATTGACAATATCTATGCTAAAGCAGTATAATACCACTATTAAAAGTAGTGTTCGAGGATATGCTGGACGTCCACGTTTAGATTCAAATTCTGAATCTAATTGATGCATTAAATTTTGAACCATTTTGCTGAATGCAAAATTAATGATTGTTAACAACATTTTAGGACAATCCTCCTCCTGTTTAACTTTATTTAAAATACTACCATCTTTATACTCTTTCAATTCCATAACTGGCATGAAAAATCAAAGTATTATTTAGTTTAAAGAATTATTCAGAGGTTTTAATTTCCAATTAAAATTCCCAAAAAATCAATGAAAATTCCGTGAAAATTAAATTAAACAGATAAAGTTCATATGAAAAATTTAATAAATAATTCTTATATAATTATATGTAATTTAAAGTATTTATAATTATTTATATTAAATTTTAAGTAATATTAAAGTAAATAAAAGTAATTAAAATAATATACATAAGTTGTTTTTAATTTAAAGAATTTTAAAAAGAAAAAAATACTTATAATTCTAGATGATTCTCATGATCTTCTCTAGAATATAAAAAATCAAAAATTGGCAAAATAAAAATCATCGGAAAAATTAAAATCAAAGCTTTTAAAAAGAATAAATCAAAAATAAAGGATAATTTGATAGTTAAATAGAAAAATAAGTAAAATAATCAAATAATGGATTTATTGACAAACCCATTAAAAAAAGAAAAGAAATTTGCAGGTCAACGATGTTCGATAACCCTACAAATTGATTAGCCCATCTTAATTACATTTTGCTGGACGAAATAGCCATTATAATAAGTTGTTATCAAATGATAATTGTGGTCAACTGGAATGGCGTCGATAGTGGCTATTCCATCAACGTTGGTTGTTCTTTGATAGTTCTTCCCGTCAACATTGAATGTGACGCTTTGATTTGCATAAGGGTTTCCCTTGCCATCCAATATTTTAACAGGATAATGTGATGGACCATGAACTGAATAGCCATATGGATTAGGGTTATAATTTATCCAATCTGTGAATTCGCCTTTTGCATAATTATTTGGTGTCAGTATTGTAGTTAACACTTTAATTTGGTTGGATACTCTATATTCGCCGTTAGTGGATACAATATCATAGTATCCTGGAGCCAAGTTGATTTTCAATGTTGCTATGCCTGCTTCATTGGTTGTCCTGTCATATTTGACACCGTTGATTTCAAAAGTGATTACTTGATTGGATATTGGATTGTATGAACTATCAACCAGTTTGGCTTCAAACTGGGAGTTATTTTTGTAGAACTTCACTAAATCTTCTGTAAAGAGATATGGAGTCACTTTGATGTTGTTGCTAATCATACAACCGTCTTTAAGATTTTCTGTCGTGATTATGTAATCTCCAGGTTCTAGATTGATGTTAAGTTTGGCATTGCCCTGTGAATCAGTGGTTCTTTCATAAATAACTCCATGAATGTTCATCCTCAACTTTGCATTGGATAATGGACTTCCATTTCCAGCAATTAGTCTGACATAAAACTGTGAATCGTTTTTATAGATTTTAACCAGATTCTCTGATATGATGGATGGCAAGACAGTGATTGTGTTGCTTATCTGGAATCCGTCTTCAAGATTTTTTGAAGTGATTATGTAATCTCCAGGATGTAGATTGATGTTCAATTTGGCTATTCCGCTTTCATTTGTTGTTCGATTGTAGAATACTCCGTTAATATTGAACTGAATTGATTTGTTTACTAAAATGTTTCCCTTTCTGTCCAATGCCTTAACTAAAAATTGTGAATCGTTTTTATAAATTTTAACCAAATCATCAGCTTTAAGTGTCGGCAAAACTGTTAGGGTGGTGTTATATGAACATCCGGAAATTGCTGGAAATCCATCAAATGCGACTTCCATGAGATAATCTCCGGGATTCAAGTTAATTGCAAGTTTGGTCTCGCCGTTTAAATCAGTTTTTCTGGTGTATATCTGATTATTAATTCTGAACTTAACAGTTTTATATTTTAATGGCCTTCCTAAGTCATCTAAAAGTGTAATGGCGAAAGATGTTCCGTTCCTGTAATAAATCGTGAAGTTTTCAATCTTGGGCACGATTGTTGTATTGAATGAAGGTATGGAAAATATTATGTCGTTGTATGTTCCATTTGCAAATGTTTCATCACCACTGTAGTAGAAATCGAATGAATATTTACCTTTTTCCAGATTGGTGAAGTCATAGATTAGACTTCCATCCGTTAAGTTGAATTCCTTGTTTTCCAAAAAGGAGAACACGACAAATCCTGTTGCATTTGGATTGGCGTTCAATATCAATGTTGCATTACCGTCAGCAGTTCTATTAATCATGGATATATTGAATTCGGGATTGATTTTATCCGGATTGAGGTTTGCTGTTGAGTCAATCGTTATTTCTTCCGTTAAGTTTTCTTCAGGATAATCTCTGATTGGATAATAGAAAAAATCCGTGTTAATGTCTATAACTACATAATAATGGTCTTGAGAAGTATCACCAGGTGATAATTCCCTGAATTCTAAGTCTCCGTAATTGCAGTCATTAATTTGGCTCAAATCATCATTTGCTGAAACTTGAGATATCATGAAAAATGACAGCAATATTATTAAAATCAAATATCTTTTCTTAATCATGTAATATACTTTTAACCTATATGTAATATAAAGTTTACTAAAAAATTTGCAGTATCGCCAACTTCAGAATTTTTTTATATTTTGGGCATGTTAGTTTGTAGTTTATGTTGAATTTTCATGCTTTTATTGTTTCTAAGTGTTGATTTGTGTTTGATATCTTTGTTTGGAAATTTTGAGCATGAATCAATTAATTTTTGTCTATTTTCTCATGTTTTCTTTGTCGGGGTTTAGTATCATTATGAATAAGTATTTTTTTTAGTTTACGTATTAAATGTGATTGATCTACTTTGTATTTGTCGTTTATTCCTTTTTTTCTTTTGACTTTGTTTATGATAAGATTGAGATATTTTTTTGCGTATTTGTGATGTTGTCTCTTAAGAATGTTTCCACCATAATCTAAAATCAAATTTTGCAGAAATTCGATTTCTTCAATTTTGATCAAACGAAAATTATTAGAATGAGCTTTTACGATACTCCCATCAACAGCAATACACTCACCATCAATCAAACCAAGATTAATCCCCAAAATTACAGTATAATGGAAAAAAGCATTGATTAACAATGCATTTTCCTTTAAAAACAAATTAATAATTGACTTTTTAGGCTTCTTATCATTCAAGATAAAATTAACTGATTCATCATTATTATTTATCCAATTAGCCAATTTTCTACAACTAAAACGATTATTATAAATACCATAAATAACAAAACCCAATAATTCATCCAAATAATATTCTTTTGGCCTTCCATGAGTCTTAAAATCACCGTTAAATAATAATGGAAAATCACGTTTAAAATTACTTACTAACTTTTTAACTGTAAAAACAATATTATCATTATTTAAATTCTGTCCAGAAAAGGCATAAGTAAAAATAGCCTGTTCACAAGTAGTATTATTATAAACTAAAGTCATAAATATCAAAACACCTAAATTTTTGACAAAACCAAAACATTTAAGTGTCACAAAATACATAAAAATAAATTGTGGGGAGTGTTTTAGTTTTGTTGGGTAAATAACTATTTATCTTCTCACATATTTATAATTAACTACTTTTTTGAAATCAATTTTTAAAATAATCAAATTTACAACGAAAAATTAGTAAAAAAAATAAAAAATTAGAAAAAATTATTTATTGGACAGACTCAACATACTCTTTTTTAAATACAAATATAGCCAACCAGTGAGATTTTTAACAGTGCCCCCATAAC
Source organism: uncultured Methanobrevibacter sp. (assembly GCA_902777885.1). Classification (GTDB taxonomy): domain Archaea; phylum Methanobacteriota; class Methanobacteria; order Methanobacteriales; family Methanobacteriaceae; genus Methanocatella. The sequence goes on along the minus strand of CACYVR010000020.1, from coordinate 8,119 downwards.
TGCATTAACAGCAAAAACCGTGAAAAATGACAGTACTGAACAAATAATAAGGATTAGATTTTTTGTTTGCATCAAAATAATTTATAAAAATTAAAATTAATAATTATTTTGTATTAACAATGAATAATATAAAATAAGTCCAAATATTAAAAAAAATATAGGAGTTTAATAGAAAAAACTCCTAAACATGTTTTCAATTTATTTTCTTCTTTTAATGCTTGCACAAAGCAGTGATAAAACCACAATCAATAGAACAATAGGATTGCCTGTTTCATATTTAGCTAAACCTGCTTTATTTTCAGCAGGAGATTTTTCAGTTCCACCTTTTGGTTCATCTGAATGTAATACTTCAATACTGCCAGAAGCATTGTTTGCTGAATACTTGTCATCACCTGAGTAGTATGCCTTAATGTCATATGTTCCTACTTTCAAGCCAGCAATGTTAAATACTGCTTTACCATTCTTGACAGGTTCTGTGTATGATTTTCCATTGATTTCAATTTTAACAGTACCTGTTGCATCATCCGGAAGACTTACTGTGATTACAGCATTATTTCCTTCTTTGATTTTTGGTGCATCAATGTTTATATGAGTAATAATTTTTTCAACTGTAATAGTTGATGTGCCTGTTGCTGATATGTGGTTTTCATCCACTTGTGTTGTTAATTTAACTGCGTATTTTCCTGCAGGTAAACCTGAAAGTTTAATATTTTCACCAGGTTTAAGAACACCACCAGCAACATGAATATTGTCTTTATCAACAACACGATATATTATTTCACTGGCATTTACACTTAAAACAGGAATAATAATCTCATCACCCAAATATACAGTGATATTTTCACCTTTAACTGTGGAATTTGCTTTATTGACTGTAATTGTGGAAGTGCTGGTTGCAGATGTATGGTTAGTATCTACAACAGTGGTTAAATTAATAGAGTATTTGCCGACAGCCAATATCAAACCAGTGATTGCCTCGCCAGGTTTAAGAATACCCTTGGCCACTTCAAAATTATTTTCATCGATTATTTTGTAAATAATCTCAGTTGCATTATTACTGGTTACTGGAACTGTAATTTCATCACCATAAATCACAGTAATGTTTTCAGCCACCACACTTGAAGGAGCTGGATTAACAGTAACTATGGAAGAGCTGTTTGAAGAAATATGATTATCATCTACAAAAGTAGTCAAATACATTGTGTATTTACCTACAGGCAAATTCAAAGTAAGAGTATATCTGTTATCAGAATTTGAACGAAGAACATCAATGCTGGCAGATAAAAGAATTGGAATAGCCTCATCAGGTTCAAGAATGCCCATAGCAACAACAAAACCCGCCTCATCAACAAACTTGTAATTAACACAAACTGCACCACTACTGGCAATGTCAACCACAACAGCACCATAACTCACAGAAATATCAACAGCAACAACAACACTGGATGGAGCCTTATTAACCATGATAAATGATGTATAAGATGAAGAAGCATGATTCTCACCAACAACAGCAGTTAAATAAACAGTATAATAACCAGCATCTAAATTCAAACCAGCAATTGCCTCACCAGCTTTAACACTACCTTTAGCTACAGAGAACTTATTCTCATCAAAAATCTCATAAATAATATCCGTAGCATTATCACTGAATACACGAATCACAATATCTTCACCATAAGTCACAGTAACATTTTCAGCTACCACACGGGATGAAGCCTTATTAACAGTAATAGTAGAAGTTCCTGTAGTAGAAGTATGATTACCATCAACATTAGTAGTTAATTTTACAGTGTATTTTCCTGCAGTTAAATCCAATCCAGTGATTGACTCACCAGATTTGAGAGTACCACCAGCAACAACCACATTATTCACATTAATTACTTCGTAATTAACACTTGTAGCACCACTGCAGGTTACATTTATCACTATGACATCGCCATAAGTTACTGTGACATTGGTTGCATTAACAAAAGATGGAGCTTTGTTAATGGTTACTTTTGTTTTGCTGCTTTTGTTTGTTTTGTTTTCACTGCAGCTGACAGTTGCAATATTTTCAAAAATTCCTACATTATTCGTAGTTACATTAAAGATAATTGTGATACTTTCTCCTTTAGCCAAGCTGGCAATAGTCCAAGTAATTTTATCATTATTAAATGTACATTTGTAATTAGTGCTTTGACCGTCAAATTTAAATGCATCATTCAAAATATCAACAATATTAACATTTGTAACATTAACATTTGCATTGTTGGTGACTGTTATTGAGAATGTTAAATTATCAAAAACAGTTAGATTATTTGGATTAGATGTTTTGACAATTGTTAAATTAACAGGCACTACAGTAATGTCTGCTTTATCTGTTATTAATGTGGAGATTTCAAGGCAGTTAACACCGACTGTATTTGTGATTGTACCTGCTGTATCGGTGTTTACTTTAGCAGTAATCCAAATACTAACAAAGCTATTGGTAGCTATTTTTGAAACACACCAAACATTACTTGAAACATTATTAATACTTGCACCGTTGGATTCAATAATACCCCAATCAACATAGGTTAAATTCTGAGGCAGGAAATCAATTATAGTTACATTAGTTGCATTAAATGTACCAGTATTTTTAACAGTAATTGTGTAATTTACTAAAGAATTGTTTACCACATCACTTACATCAGCAGTTTTGTTAATATCTAATGATGCATAGAATAAATAATTTGATTCAGCTGCCGTATAGTAATCATCGCCCTGATGTTTGGCACTAATCTTATATAAATCTGGTTTGAGATTAGTAAATTTAACAGAAATTTTACCATCAACATCAGTTACAATTAACGGTTTAGGATCAGAAGGCATAGCCCTTAGAATATTTCTTTCAACACCCAAAGTCTTGGTTTCCGTTCCGTTAACAATACTATATAAAACATTACCATTCGAATCTGTAATATTTATGTCTATAAGCTGAGCATTTTCAAGTGTAGTTTGCCATAACTCATCACTGCCATTAACATAATAAGTATTTGTAACTTCTTTAGGAGTATTATATTTGTTGAATTTTTTATATTCACGCCCAGTACCATTATATGAAAACTCACAAGTAATATTAGCCAATTTAATAGAATTTAAAGTACCATCGTTCCATATGGCATTTGCAATATTGTCATTTCCGTAAAAAATAATTTTTACAGTCACACCATCTGTTTCATTACCTCCAATTTCAATGAAAATTTTATCACTATTTGCTCTGTTTCTGCCAAATACAGTATTAGTAATTACTAAAACAGAAGAACCTGATTTATAAACAGCAGAACCTTTAGTTGCTGCATTGTCATTGAAATAAACAACATCAATAGTTAAAAAACTACTATTAGAAAAAATTGCTCCACCAAACCCATCTGCAGAATTATTAGTAAAATTAGAACCACTCAAACGACCATTAACACCAAACCAATAGACAGCACCACCACCAGCAGTAGCACGATTCTCAGTAAAATTAGAACCACTCAAAGAACCATTAACACCATCCCACCAGACAGCACCACCATCATCAGCAGAGTTATTAATAAAACTACAACCACTCAAAAAACCATTAACACCATCCCACCAGACAGCACCACCACTAGTAGAATTTCCGTTTATAAACTTTATATTTTTTAAAATTACATTGGAAGCCTTAATATTAAATATTCTTCCTTGATTTTTTCCATCCAATACACTATTATTTCCATCAATTATTATAGATTCTTCTATTTCAATACCGCTTGTACTAAAACCATCATTATAAGAGTAACTTTGATTTAAAACTAATGTTCCTCCATAATTGGCATAAATTAACATCTGTAAATCCTCAAAAGTACCTTCGTTAGCAGTTAATACAGGATTATTTGATGCTTTAAGATTGTCTTCATTTTCTGATGAGGATTTTTTTAAAGTATTAGCCTCTTTGTTTGAAGACAAAGCACTTGTGTTTTCAACTTCTATTGTATTTTCATCAATAGAAAGGAGCATGTTTGTATTCTCACTTGCACATGCTACGCCCATACCATATGCAAAAGCTATTATCAGTACTAATAGACATAAAACCGATTTTTTCATTCAAAATCACCATATTTTAAAAATATAAATGTGAAGACTATGATGAATGTCCACATGTTGAAATTTGCAAACACAAAGCCTTCAGCGAAAAAATCAAACCTTATTCGTTTGAATCCATGAATAAAATTCACACAGAATTCTTACATGGAATTATACATGAAACGATTCCAGAATGTGAATCTGTAGATGGATATTTCAAAGGAAAAAAATGACATATTTCACCTTTTAGGAAACAATGATATCGCCATTTCCAATGAAATGAATCGTGTGTCGACATTGTATAATATGATCCATCTTGTAAGAACTTAAAGGCACATTTTGCTAAATATCAACTGCAAATTTGTATTGTTCCAAATTTAGTCTACAATAAACTATTTTGAGAATATAGTTTATTTCATCAATCCATGTATTTTTAGGTCACCTATCGTCAAAAATCATTAAAATCCACCAATTTACCAAGTAAATTTGACAATTAACGTAAATGATATTGATTTCAAACTAAACAGCAATACAATTAAATAATTTGACAACTATCATACATAAATTTTACTGAAAAACAAAATCAGGGACTGTCAAAAAGTTAGCTCTTGATTTCTTTTTTCAATCCATCCATTTTTTGAAGTATTATTTGATTGAATACTCCTTCCATTATTCTAAATTTATTTTTATGTGCTCGTGGCATTGTATTGTCTAATTTTCCTTTATGTCTTTTTTCAAGGAAATGTATGTATTTTTTATATTCGGGGAAAAATTTTTCATCCATGTACTTTTTTAAAAACTTTGGAAAATTAACTGATTCTCTTTTTAATAAATCCACATATTGTATTGCTTTATCATATGTTTGTTGTTTGAATAATTGATAAATTAAACTTAAATATTCTTAATGAATCCCAACCTCGAGTTCTTAGTTTAATGGCTTTGTTTTTCATTTTAATAGAAAAATTGCAGTAATCTTCATAAATTCCATTTAACCTTACCTGACTGTATTTTCCTATACTCCATCATTAACTATCCTATTTTCATGCCGCTTTAGAGGTTATAATATTTTTTGAAAAACAAGCCAGAAAAAATGTAATATCTAAAAGTGTCAATATTATACACATATATGTTATATGGAAATTAAAATGTATTACATGAAACGATAAATGAAATATTATGATATTATTTCTCTTTTTTAATTGTTTTTGAAATATTTAAATTCATGTTTGGATAATTACTAAATTATATTATTTTTAACATTCATATATTTTAATATGTACAGAGATATGATAATTGTCAGAGGAGCTAAAGTTCATAATTTAAAAAATATTGATGTTGATATTCCTCTTGGAAAAATTGTGGCTATCAGTGGAGTTTCAGGTTCGGGCAAATCTTCACTGGCCTTGGGAGTACTGTATTCTGAAGGTTCAAGGAGATATCTGGATGCCCTTTCAACATATACCCGAAGAAGAATATCCCAGGTTGAAAAGGCCAAGGTTGACTTAATCCAGTATGTTCCGGCAGCCCTTGCACTGAACCAGAGGCCAAACATTCCTAATATAAGATCCACTTTCGGAACTTCAACAGAACTTTTAAATTCCATAAGATTATTGTATTCAAGATGCGGCAGCTATTTTTGTCCAAATGGGCATTTACAGGAAGCTACATTAAATGTGGCCCGTGAACTTCCATTGAAATGTCCTCAATGCGGTGAGGAATTTTACGGATTGGGCGCTGAGGAATATGCATTCAACTCAGACGGCGCATGTCCTTCCTGCAGCGGAACAGGAATAGTGCGTGATGTGGACAGTACCAAGCTGGTATCCGATGAGACCAAAACCCTTGAGGAAGGTGCAATTGATGCATGGAACCAGTTCGGTATATCCTGGATGTATCATGTGGCAGGAGAGCTTGGCGTCAGGCTGGATGTTCCATTTAAGGATTTGACTGATGAGGAAAAGGATATCGTTTACAATGGCCCTGCAGTAAAAAGATATATCAATATTCCTTCTAAAAACGGCAAGTTATTTGAACTTAATGCAGAGTATAGAAATGCCCATAAGGCTATTGAAGAAGCTTTAAAAAAGGCTAAAACTGAAAAGGGATTAAATAAAATCAACAAATTTTTAACTACTAAAGTATGTGGTGAATGTGGAGGGACTCGACTAAACTCCAGAGCAAACCAGACTCTTTTAGGAGGCCTGACATTATCGCAAACATGTGAAATGAATCTTCAGCAGCTAGTTTCATGGCTTCCCGAAGTCATTGCTGATTTGCCTGATGAAGTTCGAGAAATGGCCGAAGCAATCATTGAAGAATTCATGGACAATGCCGGCATACTGCTTGATTTGGGTTTAAGCTATATTTCACTTGACAGGCCTTCAAACACCCTATCAACAGGTGAACTTCAAAGGGTTCAGCTTGCAAAAACACTGAGAAACCATACGACTGGTGTACTGTATGTTCTCGACGAACCATCAATAGGTCTTCACCCGAATAATGTTGAAGGATTGATTAGCGTAATTAAACGGCTGATTGATGATGGAAATTCAATTATTCTGGTTGACCATGACACTAAAATATTGAACATTGCCGACTATATGATTGAACTGGGTCCGACTGCAGGAGCAGACGGCGGAAACATTATCTCAAAAGGCACATTGGATGAAATCAGAAAAAGCAAATCATCACAAATTGCACCGTTTTTAACAAATTCCGAAAATGTAATCATGAGAAACAAATCCGGTGAAATCTTTGAAAATGGAGCTGTTGAAATTAAAACCCGCAAAATACATAATGTAAAGGAGATGAATGTTCAGATTCCAAAAGGCAAACTGACAGTAGTAAGCGGAGTTTCAGGAAGTGGAAAAACAACACTTCTTTTGGAGGCATTGTATCCTGGCGTCAAATCTCATATTGATGGTGAGGAGTTGCCTGAAGGCGTTCGTAATATTGATTGCAGTGACATTAAAAAAATTGAGCTGATTGACAGCGTTCCGATTGGAAAAAATGTAAGAAGCACTGTCGCAACATATTCAAAAGTGCTGGACGATTTAAGGAGGGAGTTCTCCAAATTGTCAGATGAATATAAAACCGCTGATTTTTCATACAATACTGGAAAACTGAGATGTGAAACCTGCAATGGTACAGGCAGTGTAAATATGGACGTGCAGTTCCTGCCTAATGTGGAAATGACGTGTCCTGACTGTGAGGGCTCAAGGTATAATGAGGACATTGAAAAAACCAGATTCAATGGTCTTTCTCTTGCAGATATCATGTCACTGACGGTTGATGAAGCTTTGGAAGAGCTTTTTGAACTTAAAAAGGTAACTTCCAAATTACAGAAGCTCTCTGATTTGGGACTGGGTTATCTGACATTGGGGGAAGCTACTCCAAGTCTTTCAGGCGGTGAAGCCCAAAGGCTTAAGCTTGCTTCAGAAATCGGAAAATCACAAAAGAATTCTGTTTTCATATTTGATGAGCCGACAATAGGCCTCCATCCATTGGATGTCAAGGTCCTGATAGACGTATTTGATAATCTGATTGATAATGGAGCAACAATTGTTGTAATTGAGCATGATCTGGACTTAATAGCCAATGCAGATTATATTATTGATATAGGAATTGATGATGAATTAAATGGCGGTGAAATATTGGCTGCAGGAAGTTTAGGTGATGTTATCAATTCCAAAAAGAGTTTGACCGGAAAATATCTGTCTGAAAAATTCACTACAATATAAAAGATAATGGATTATCTGACCAGTTCCATTATCCGGTATTTCAAAGGAAAAATGAGGCGAATAGTTAATTGCCGAATCTTTTTCTAATTCTTTTTATTTCATATCTGGCAAAGATATAGTTTATAATACTTGCCAGGCCTTTTCCTACACTGAGTGCTATCCATATTCCGATTATTCCCCAGTTTAAAGTAATTCCCAGGAAATATGCTAAAGGAACAGCTAAAAGAATTTCCCTTAAAAGAGTAAAGAACAGACTGTATACTCCCTTTCCAATTCCCTGATAGAAAAAGCTTGATGCTATACCTATACCT
>CACYVR010000019.1 GCA_902777885.1 uncultured Methanobrevibacter sp. | reverse complement strand
CCCATCAAGTAAATTAAATATCACACATCAAAAATCAAAAAACAACAGCGAAATCAAATCAATTAATACAAAAGAAAATAAAAATTCTGAAAAGATAGAAGGAGATATTTATCGTGACAGTTCTACGGGAACTTATTCCACATTCATTGAAAATAAAGAAACAGGAGATGCATTGCTCATTACATCAGGCAATTTGGATTTGTTAAAAAAAGTTTCAGGAAGCGTAAAATTTAAAAAATTCTCAAATACAAACACAACAAACAATACTACAGACAACACTACAACAGACAACACAGTAAGTTCTGTTAATGATACCACTTGGCAGCGAGGAACATCACAACAAAGTTCTAATCAATCAGGAAGCAGTCAAAACAGAAATACACAGCCTGAAGAAACACCAAGCAGCGAACCCAGTTCTGATGAGGAGCCAAAATATCCTTCATTCATCAAAAATTAGAAAGATTTTAAGAATGTCTTTCTAATACAAAATCGGCAATGTCAACAAGTACTTGTTTGCTTGAAGAATCAGGTAATATTTCAAGTACTTCTTTTGCCTGATTTACAGAATCTTGTGCAAAATTTCTAGCATATTCAATTGCACCACATTTTGTTAAGATTTCAATAGCTAAATCTATATCATCCTGTGAATTATTTTCATCTTTTAGGATTTCCAATAACCTGTCCTTATCATCACCTGCAGATGAAAGACCTTTGATAGCTATGATGGTCATCTTGCCTTTGGCGATGTCAGAACCTATAGGCTTACCCAATGTTTCCTCATCACTTGCAAGGTCAAGGTAGTCATCCTGAATTTGGAAAGCAAGACCTATGAGTCTTCCATATTCATACATTGCATCGATTACTTCATCAGATGCTCCTCCCATAATAGCTCCGACTTTAGTTGCAGCGGCAATTAACGCACCTGTTTTTTTGAATATCATTTCCATATATTCATCTTCAGATACATCAAATCTGTCTTCAAAGCTCATATCTGATGCCTGACCTTCACAGATTTTTACACATGCATCGGCAACGGTAGCCAAAGCCTGATTGTTTTGTGAATGGGAGGTGCCTTCACTGTTAATGATGATTTCGAATGCTTTTGAAAATAATGTATCTCCTGCCAAAATAGCAACATCTTCGCCCCAAACTTTATGAACTGAAGGCATACCTCTTCTCATGTCATCATCGTCCATGATATCATCATGAATCAATGAAAAAGTATGGATAAGTTCAATTGCAGAACCTGCCTTGAGAGCATTTTCCTTTTTGCCTCCAACAGCTTCAGCAGTTATTAAACATATAGCTGGCCTAAGCATCTTTCCGCCAGCTTTAGTTAAATAAATTGAAGCTTCCTGAAGATTGTTTGGAGTAATGACATTCAATTCATCTTCAATTGTTTTAATAATGTCGGATGAATAGTTACCCAATATCTCTTTTACATCACTCATATAATTCCTCCTAACTTTTAAAAACTTGCGCTTGTGAATTTCTTAAAATATGAACATCATAACCAATTCTGTATCCTTCCTCTTCAGCCAACTCCCCGTAAGCGGAAAGCATTGATAAGTCTCCGTGTGCCGGAATGATATGCTGTGGTTTAATCATACGTAAAAATTCTCTGTGGTCTTCTCTTCCGGCGTGTCCTGAAACGTGAGCATTAGGATAAATTCTAGCACCTTTTGATTGCAGTCTCCTCTCCATAATATGTCTGTTTGCAGCATTTGTTGGATTTGGAATGATTGGTGCAGAAATAATAACATTATCTCCAGGTTTTATGTTAAATGGAGTTCTTCCACTGGCTATTCTAGGCAATAATGCATCAGGTTCACCCTGGTGACCTGTAGTTACAAGCAGATATTTATCACGAGCTTCATCAGCCTCCATCAAAGCTCTGTTAACTGCTTTTGGACTTCCATAAATGTTGGCATTTTTCGGTAACTTTAAAATTCCGTGCTTTTGTGCTATTCCACAGAAACGTTCCATTGATCTTCCCAAAAAGAATATTTCTCTGTGTGACTTTTTAGCAATGTCAGCAATTGCCTGAACCCTTTCAACATGTGATGAAAAAGTAGTGACAATCATACCGGTTTTTTCATGTAAAGGTCCTCTCATTACGTCTTCAAGAATATTACGGGCAATACGCTCGGAATGTGTTTTTACCTCATCAAAATTTTTAGCATTGGTAGTTTCAACAATTAAAGCAAGTACTCCTTTCCTACCCAATTCCTTTAACCTTCGGTAATCAGGTGGCGGAGATACCTTTTGATGATTATCAAATTTAAAATCAAGTGCATAAACAATAATACCTTTCGGAGTATGCAATATTGGAAATACTGCCTGAGGTATACTGTGTGTTGATTGAACAAACTCCAAAGTAATGTTTCTTGAAAGTTTAATCTTTCCGCCAGGATTTAAAACCTTGATTGGATTGTTCACTTTGAATTTACGTTCACCTTTTATTTGTTTTTCAATTAATGCGGCTGTATATGGTGTTCCTATCAACGGCGCATCATATCTATGAGCCAATTTGGCTACAGCCCCAATATGGTCTAAGTGACCGTGAGAGAAAACTATTCCCTTTACCTTACCGTCAACATCTTTCATTAAGGTATCGTCAGGAATAACTCCCCTTTCAATTAAATCCAGACTATGCATTCTGTCAATATCTGTATCTTCATGCATACTAATTCTGTCAAGATGGATGCCCATATCAAAAATAATAACATCGTCATCAATCTTGACAGCAGTCATGTTTTTACCGACTTCCTGATATCCTCCTATTGCGATTACTTCAACGCTCATATGTTTCCTATCTCCTTGAATAATTCTTAGTGTTAATTCCTCTTTCATTAAGCCATTCTTTTGTTTTTCCACGAATAACTAATTTTGATTGTTTTAATTCTTCAATATTATTAGCTCCAACTAAAAACATGGCTATTCTTAAAGAATCATTGAATTTAGTGATAAAATGATTTAATTCTTCCTGTGAAATTGATTTTTTTAAAAATGGTAATGCCATACCCACACTATCTGCTCCAAGAGCAATGGCTTTAGCAGCTTCAAGACCTGATCTTATGCCTCCGGATGAAATGACCGGAACATCAACTGCATTTACAACTTCTGCAGTTGAAACTGCAGTTGGAATTCCCCAATCCCAGAACAATTCACCGTAATATCGCTCTTCTGATCTGTATGTTTCAACAGCGGCCCAACTTGTTCCGCCGGCACCTTCAATATCAATGAAACTGATTCCTGCATCGACCAGCTGTTTTGCGGTTTCTGCAGATATTCCACAGCCAGTTTCTTTTGCCATAACAGGAATGTCTACCAAATCCGTGATTTTAGAAATCATCCCCAAATATCCTCTGGCATCCAAATCTCCTTCAGGCTGAATTGACTCCTGAAGAGGATTTAAGTGAATGGCTAAAATATCTGCATCCAAAATTTCAACAGCCTTGTTGGCTAAATCCAATTGAGGTGCACCAATATTACCTATCAACAAACAGTCAGGAGCATTTTCACGAACAACTGAATAAGTATCCTCCAATTCAGGGTGTTCACATGCTGCCCTTTGGGAACCGACACCTAAAGCAATGTTATTTTGCTCTGCAGCAATAGCTAATTTTTTATTAATTTCCTTTGCAGCAGAATGGCCTCCCGTAATTGCTGTTATAAATAATGGAGAATCTAATTTTTTACCAAAAACAGATGTGGACAAATCAATATCATTTTTATTTACTTCGGGAAGTGCATTATGTATCAATTCCACATCTTCAAAACCCGTGGTTTTTTCCTTAAATTCAACATCATAATTTTTACAAATTAATAAATGCTCTAACTTTCTATTAGAAATCATGTTTAACTCCTTGAAATAACAGTTCCCTTAACATCATCATTCTCTAAAACCTTATAAATATTGTCTTCAATTTCAGCATTTATTATTTTAGATTCTATTCCTAAATCAGCCAAATATAAAAGTTCCTTGATTTTACCCACCATACCGCCGGTCACATCAACATTAGTAGTTCCTTCCAATGCATCCAAATCTTCAATTGATGAGAATTTTTCATAAAAAACCGCATCATCATGTGTTTTAGGATTTTTATTATAAACTCCATCTACATCAGTGCCTAAAACAACCTTTTGAGGATTCAGATTGCTTGCGAGGTATTGTATAATCTGATCTCCTGAAATGACGCAAAATTCCAAATCACTGTCAAGCACAACATCGCCGTATATGACCGGGACAAAACCTTTTGACAGGTAATTTTTGAAAATATCAAGATTGCCTTCTGTGATTCTTTTGGAACTTGCAGTTATGAATGAAGAAGCGGGAACTGCAATAACAGGTAATCCCTGAGATATGAATTCTTCACAAATCAGCATGTTCAATCTTTTAACTGCATTTTGAATTTCGCAAAAGCCCAATCTTTTTTGGGGATATTCCTCTCTATCGAAAGCTTCACCAATCCTGTATTTTTTTGCAGGAGGATGGCCAAAGGAGCCTGCACCATGAACTATAACCAGTTCCTTGGAGGAATTGTCCAAAGACCTTTTAATTTCTGAAGCAATCCTTTTCAAGCTAACAGAATCAACTTCACTTTCAGGTGCATCCTTATTTGTTAAGATACTTCCGCCAATTTTTAAAATAATCATGAAAATCACATACGAACTCTAGAAGAAACTCCGCGTTTGGTAAAATTAACCGGCAACACATTATCCTGTTTAGAAATACCTTCAGCAACCGCTTTTGATTTTCCCGGACAAAGGGCAATAATACTTCCGCCACCACCTGCCCCAGTTATTTTGGAACCGATTGCTCCACATTCCCTTGCAGTATAAACCATACGTGACAATTCAACAGTATTGACTCCTAAAACATCTAAAAATCCGTGATTGATGTTCATCAATTCACCTATTTTTTTATAATCCCTTTTTAGAATGGCCTGTTTAGCATAATTCGTCAGATTGCCCATAGCAGTAATGACAGGATTAATAACTTTTGGATTCCTGTTTTTAAGAGACCTGACATCCTTAACCATTTTACCGGTGTTTCCATGTTTGGTAGTGTATCCCACAACAAAAGGTGCATTGAAGTTAACTTTAAATGGTTCAAAAGTTTTATTCCTTGACAAATAAACAAGCCCTCCGTATGTTGATACCAAGGTATCCAGAGGTGATGCAACACCCTGAACTGCCTGTTCGACCATATGGGCATCATGGGCAAGTGATTTTTTGTTGAAACGAATGTTGTGGTATCTGTATAATGCAGCAAGGGTTGCAACAGTAACTGCTGCAGAAGATCCTAATCCAGAACCTATCGGTATTTCAGAAGATAAAGTCATTACAATCGGACTATGATCATGAACTCTATAAAAAGCTTCTAAAATATATCTAATAATACCTGGTTTTCCTTTTTTTAAGACATAACTTTTATTTTTAGTGTTTAATTCAACTTCAAAATTCAAATCGTAGGACCTTAAAATAGACTTCCCACCATATGCCTTTTTAATTTCAACATATGCCCTTTTATTTACTGCACCTGCAATGGCCGGTTCGCCATAAACAACAGAGTGTTCTCCAAATAAAATCATTTTTGCCGGAGCAGAAGCAATAGCTTTCATAATGTCACCTATTTAAAAATACCTGACGCATATCCTACTACAGAAGTCAAATCCCCAGTTACATCGCCGCTTGTTTTATATTGCAAGATTTCGCATTTATGCTTATCGCACATTTTGGAAATGGCGATTGTAGTCATGACCGGACCGTAACCACACATAGTTATATTATATTGAATAACTTCCTCATAGAGTTTAAACTCATTCATATGTTCAATATCTTCCAGAACAAAGCCATCAACAGTGTTTGCCTTTTCTTGATTATTGAAATGGGACAAATCAGTACTTGCAATGACACAATAAGATTTATTCAATTTCTGAGCTGAATCAAATATTGCCTTTGCAAGGTCTGTAGAAGCAGAAAAAGACTGGGAACCCATTACAATAGGAACAATGGAAAAGTCATCACTGAAATATTGTAAAAAAGGAAGCTGCACTTCAATTGAATGTTCAAACAAATGGGCATCAAAATCCACTGATGCCACATCCGAACATGAAATAATTGAATTTGCAAACTCTTCATCAATATTAACGTTTCCTAATGGAGTAATCCACTCACCCTCATTGAAAACTGAAACTTCACTGCCATAACCAGTATGATTAGGACTTAATATAATAAAAACTTCAGGAAAACCATTTTGAACTATCTGGCAATAGCCGTGAGAGGCTACCGGACCAGAATATATGTAACCTGCATGGGGAACCATGACATTGACAGGATAATCTGACCCATCAAAATCATTAAGCTTTGGAATATGACCTATTCCAAACTTATTTTTAAAGCAATCCTCAATTGTCTTTTTAAGAACTTCAGGATTTTCTGGATAAAATGTTCCGGCTACAGCAGGTTTCCTTATCATTAAATTCACTTAAAATTTAAGTTCGAAATCAGTTGCTTCGATATCTAAGTCGCCGTCTTCAGGAATTTCTCCTCTTTCTCTTAAAATTTGTCTTGCAAGTAACCAGTAAACTAAAGCGATAGCTTTTCTACCTTTGTTGTTAACAGGAACAGCAATGTCAACAAAACTGAGTAAGTTTTCAGTATCACATAATGCAATGACAGGAATACCATTTTGTTTTGATTCAAGAACAGCTTGTGCATCTGATCTAGGGTCAGTTACAACAATGATTTTTGGTTCAATGAATTTAGCGTAATTCGGATTGGTTAAGGTTCCAGGAATGAATCTTCCAGGAATGGTTGTTGCACCAGTGATTTCACCGAATTTTTTAACAGGAGCTTGACCGTATTGTCTGGTAGCCACTACTAAAATGTCTTCTGGTTCGTATTTTGCTAATAATTTTGCGATTTGTCTGATTCTTTCATCGGTTTTTTGAATATCTAAAACATATAAACCGTCAGATCTTACTCTGAATATGTATTTTTCCATATCGCTGGTTTTTTGTTGGGTTCCGATATGTAAACCTGCTGCTAAGTAACTGTCTAATTCGATTAATAATTCGTTTGTCATAATTAATTCTCCTTAATAATTCATTTAAAAGTCATCTTCAATTTTTACACATTCTTCAGGACATACGTCCATACATACTTCACAATAGCTGCATTCATCAGGGTCAACTATTTCAATTTTATCTCCTTTAAGGACTAAAACTTCCATAGGACAAACATCAGCACATTCTGCGCAGTCATCGCCACGGCATTTTGAATAATCAATAGTTATTTTTGACATATTATGATCTCCATAAATTAAAATTGAACCATTTTCGGATTTGGAAGTTCCTCTTCAATACGCACCAATTCATTTAATTTAGCTATCCTTTCTCCACCGATAGCGCCTGTCTTAATCATGGGTGAAGCAAAACCAACAGCCAAATGAGCAATTGTCTCATCTGTCGTTTCGCCAGACCTGTGAGATACAACAGGTACGATGTTATGTTGTTTAGCTAATTTTACGGTTGCATAAGTCTCTGATAATGAACCGATTTGATTCGGTTTGATAATGATTGCATTGGCAGCATTCATTTCAATACCCTTTAGTAATAATTCTTTATTTGTAACAAATAAATCATCACCACATATAAGGCACTTATGAGCAACTTTTGAAGTTAACTGAGAAAAACCTTCGAAATCGGATTCGTCAAATGGATCTTCTACATAAAACATTTTATAAGTATCTATAATGTCTTTTACAAATTCAATTTGCTCCCCAGTATCTCTTTCGACACCGTCTTGAGCATAGACATATTTCTGTTTTTCTGAATTCCACAATTCAGAAGCAGCCATGTCTAGAGAAGGCCTGATTTCAAGACCTAATTCATCACCAACCTCTTCACATGCCTGAACTTGAATTTCCAAGGCATCTTCATTAGTGATGTTCGGTACCCATCCCCCTTCATCTCCTTTTCCACCAGTGAAATTGGAGTCTTTGGATTGGATAAGTTCCTTTAATTTTTTGTGGACTGAAGCGTTTGCAAAAATTGCTTCAACAATGTTTTGAGCTCCAATAGGAACGACTAAAAATTCCTGGATATCCGGTGCATTAATACCTGCATGAGCTCCACCATTCATCATATTTCCTAAGGGATAAGGCAATTCATTTACCCAATTTCCGCCCAGATATCTGTATAATGGAATGTTGGATGATGCTGCAGCAGCCTTAGCAACGGCCATGGAAACGGCTACAGTAGTATTTCCACCCATAGCTGATAAATTTTCGGTTCCATCCACTTCTCTTAATACTTCATCGATAGTAGTAATGTCATTAGCATCCATACCAATAAGCTCTGAAGCAATAACGTCTTCAACTTCGCTTACAATAACATCCACCCCACCTTCAGGAAATGAAACCACTTCTCTTGAACCGGTACTCGCTCCACTAGGAGCAGCTGCTCTGCCAAAACCGTTCCAAGTGGTTACATCCACCTCAACAGTTGGGTTTCCTCTGCTATCCAAAATTTTACGAACTTGGACATCTTCTATTATACTATCCAAAAAAAACACCTCAGTGTCAGTTGATTTATTACCACATGACCTATAGTCCTTAAAAATCAGTAAGTTTCTTTATAGAGCCATTATGGTATTTTTTATTTTTTAATAAATTTAATTAGAATAAATAGATTAACTATTTATTCATTCATCATTTTTTATAATATCTAATGGTAAAACTCCTTCTTTAAGTTCTTTATAAGCAATATCAATAGGATCTAAGGAGTCGCCAAGTTCAACTTTTGGTTTTGCACCCATAGATATTTGAATTGCCCTAGCCCCAAGAAGTCTAGCTTGTTCAAATCTTGTTAATTCTTCCATTTCCATAAATATTACTTCCAAAGTTTTTATTTTACCAAGAGTAATTTTATCTCAATATCCCTACAACTTGTAAAATCTACTCCCATGTCTCCACATGGGAAATCAACATTCTTCTACAACAGTATCTGGTTAAACCTAAATCATCTAAAATATCTTTAGATTTCTCACCAGCTGCAATTCTACGATTGTACTCATCAAAATGAGCTGATACAGGTTTTCCACAACTTAAACATCTTATAGGAATCATTTATATCATCTTTTATAAATTTTAATAAAATATAAAAGTACAGAAAGAAATTATCTGTAACTTTTTTGTTTACGTGCTCTTGCTCCAGGACCACCGTACTTTTTAGGTTCTGAACGTCTAGGGTCACCTACTAACATTGTTCTGTCATAATGAATGAATTTTTCTTTTAAATCCATATCCTGTGACCATTGTACAAGTCCTTTTGCAATGACCATACGTGCAGCTTCAGCCTGTCCCATTACTCCTCCACCAACGACATTGATATTAATGTCAACTTCATTAGCTAAGTCGCCAGCTAATTTTAAAGGTTCTTGTAATTTTAAATTAGCGAGCTCTGGAGAGTAAAGTTCTAAAGGAACTTTGTTGATTCTTACTTTACCGGTTCCTTCTTTAACGGTACCACGAGCAATAGCTGTTTTACGTTTTCCACTTGTATGAATAACTTTAACCATAATCACACATCCATTTATCTAAAAGGTGGCTCCTAAAAGTTTGGAGATTTCTCCTAATTCGACACCTTTTTTGAGATCTTTGTATTCTGCTTCAGGAACTGCTTGGAGTTCTGCATCAGCATATTCAGCAGGTACGCCAACAAATGCTTTTAAACCTTTGAATGCAGTTTTACCTTTGGATTTTTTGAAAGGTAACATTCCTCTTACAGTTCTTCTAAAAATATCATCCGGTCTTCTAGGATATTTAGGACCTAAGTCACGAGGGTTAGAGATACTTGCCCTGTCGACTCTTTGTTTGTATTTAGCGTAAGCCCAATCCCTGTTTCCAGTTAACAT
>CACYVR010000018.1 GCA_902777885.1 uncultured Methanobrevibacter sp. | reverse complement strand
AGCTAATTCTTCAGGTGTATCAAATTTTACATAAATGTTTGCCATAAAATATACCTCCTTTTTCATCTGGCTATGCCATCCATCGGCTTATTATAATTCCTTGAATTATAATAATTGTAATTATATATAGTTATATTATTTTTTAACTATAGAAATTACTCAAACTATATAATTAATGAATAATCTATTATAGTTTTTAATAATACTAATTCTTGAACAATTCATATATCACTAAATAAACTAAAAATAAAAATTTAGTAATTAATGAAATAATTCTAGAGAACTAGACATTTATTATGTTTGTTCTCATTACATATAAATGTTATTAAAAATAGGGCAAAATAAGACAAATACCATAAATTAATTTATGAAGATTTTCTCAATCAACTTTTCATTATTAATATATTATTAAATAAATTATAAATAAGTATGTTATGGTCTACACCATTTCTGTCCACACTATTTAAATTAAAACCTCCTTTTTTAAGATTGCAAAAAAATTTTAGAAAATCGCTTTTAAAAACATTTCATATACTAAAAAAAGCCACAATATTTCAAATAAATTATATAAAAAATGTTTATATACTTTCATTTTACATCTCTAACATTATATCAAAAAACATTTTTTTTCAATACATAACTACACAATTAAATATTAATAAATATATAATCTAAAATTATGCGTATTAATAATTTATTTTCAGATGAAAAGGTGAACACCGGTAGGCAAATGGAACTTGATATAGCAAAAGGCCTTTCAATTATTTTTATGGTTTTTATTAATTTCCTGATATTGGTTGGAGATTTTAATCATTCAATTAGTTTTATATATAATATTCTTTTTGCAGATGTTTTAGGAGGACCTTGTCCAGCCCCAATTTTTATGTTTTGTATGGGAGTAGGTATTGTTTATTCAAGGCATAGCCAATGGGACACTATGATTAAAAGAGGTGGCATTTTATATCTTACAGGTATTTTCGTGAATTTATTTGAATATGTTTTACCATATTTTACAAGCGGTTCACTATTAGGCAGGTGGGATCTTTACCACATCTATGGAGGATTAATATTCTTTTTTTGTGGGATTTTAATATTCGCAGGTCTGTCTTTCGTCTTAATAGGAATTCTTAAAAAATTTGAACTTTCAAACAAATGGCTGATTATCATAGCATTGGCCATGTCTTTAATTGGTAGCCTCTTTAGATGTGCTGATTTCGGAACCCCATTTTTAAATATATTCATTGGTTATTTCATTGGAACCGATACAACATATACAGCATTTCCATTATTTAACTGGTTTATTTTTCCAATAGCAGGATTAATCTGGGGACAGTATTTCATAAGAGTTAAAGACAAAGCACAATTCTTTAAATACTGGCCAATTTTTATCATATTGATTATAATATATTTCGGACTATCTCCAACATTATGGGGAAAAGGATTATTTTCCGGCAGAGGGGTACTGTATTATTACATGACAACATTAGATGCAATATTGTGCATAATCTATATTCATGGAGTTATGGGGCTTTGCTACTATTTGGCTAAATATTTACCTGATAGAATCAATAAGGTATTTTCAACATTAAGCAGCAATATCAATAGAATTTATATTGGACAATCATTTTTCATACCTTTAACAATTATAGGTTTAGCTTATATATTTAAAGATATTCTATTTACAGACTTGATATGTACCATATTTTCAATATTAATTTTAATAGTATCTACAGCCTGTGCCATATTGTCTAAGAAATTAAGAACCAGTTGAAGTGAATACTTTCTCTAGAAATTTAAAACAGATTATACTTCAACTATTTTATTTAATTATTTAAATCATACCTAAAAATCATTACACTATTATATAAATCTATTTGATTGCTAATTTGATATCTTCTGCTTTTACAGTTTTTCTGCCAGCGTGGCGTGCGAATCCAACAGCTTTTGCTGCGATTTCGTTACCGTAATCTTCGATTGCTTCTGCTAATGCTTCTTTAGCGTCATCAGATACTCTAGCTGCACCAGCGTTTTTTAAGATTCTTCCGACAGGAGCAATTGGTAATTCCATTTTTTCACCTCATTTTTTTATACTAATACTTTAAACTTTCCCATATATAAATCTATTGGTCAAAATTGGTCAAATTTTGATATATATCACCAAGTACACTATACTTTTAAAACATTCATAAGGCAATAATTGAAATATAGTATATTATTATAAAATAAGGTTATAGAAAAAATAAGAAAAAAAAATTTGAAAAAATATAAAAATAAAGATGAAATTAAAAAGAAGAAAAATTATTTATTCATTAATAAATTTCTTAAAGTATCAATGTCTGCATCCACTTCTGTTGGTTTAGTACAAGCATCAATAGCGGTATTAGGATCTTTAAGTAAATGTCCAGTTACTACACAAGTAATGGTTTCACCTTTATCAATTACTCCCTGATCTACTAATTTTTTAAGACCTGCAATTGAGGCTGCAGAAGCAGGTTCAACACCTATACCTTCAGTCCTTGCAAGTAACTTTTGAGCATCTAAAATTTCTTCATCGCTTACAGTTTCGGAGTAACCGTTTGAATCATAGATTGCATTCAATGCTTTAATGTCACTTACAGGCGCACCAATACGGATTGCAGTTGCAATAGTTTCAGGATTTTCAACAGGCACAACTGTTTTGTCACCTTTTCTAAATGCATTGGTAACAGGGCATGCTCCTTCAGCTTGAATACCTGTCATCATAGGTAAATCCTTAACAAAACCAGCATTATAAAACTCAGATACACCTTTCCAGATAGCTGAAATGTTTCCTGCATTACCTACAGGCAAAATAATCCTATCCGGAGATTGCCAGCCCAAGTCTCTTAAAATTTCATAACCTATAGTTTTTTGACCTTCCAACCTGTAAGGGTTGATTGAATTCAATAAATAAAGATGTTTTTCTAAAGCAAGAGCGGTCATAGCTTCCAAAGCTTCATCAAAGTTACCGTTAATGGACATTACTTCTGCACCATGGAACATTGCCTGAGCTAATTTACCTAATGCAACTTTTCCAGAAGGTAAAAATACAATACAGCGTAAACCTCCACGGGCAGCATAAGCTGCAAGAGAAGCAGAAGTATTACCTGTTGAAGCACAACCTACAGTACTTACGCCCAATTCCATAGCTTTAGTCATACCAACAGTCATACCACGGTCTTTAAAACTTCCGGTAGGATTGGATCCTTCGACCTTAACATATAAATTAACACCAAGTTCACTGCCTAATTTATCGCATTTGCAGAATGGTGTTCCCCCTTCATCCAGAGAAACTATTTTACTTTCATCTACTGGAATGCATTCCTTAAATTTCCACAAATTATCTCTTCTACCATCAAATATATCTTTAGAAACATCAATATCACAGACGAGTTCCAATACACTTCCACATTTTTCACAAGTGTAAATCACTTCATCATCGTCATATTCTGCTCCACATGAAACACAACGTATCATAAATATCACTAAATTAAATTAAAAATTCTATATTAAATAATTTGAACTAAATTATATAAAAAATTATCTTAACAAAAAATGAGCTATCGGAATTGTCAGATATACTTCAACAAAACCAGCAATTATCATCAGTACAACAGATATAATAAAAATAATTATAGCCTGTTTTAATTTATATCTGTTTATTGAAAATGATTTTTTCAAAGTCATATCCTCTTTTAAATATGTCTTAAAGAATTTGAAAAGAAAATTAAATAAGACCAGACCTGATGAACAGGCCAATAAACATGAAGTCAATTCAAATATCCCATGAGGAATCAGCATTGCAAGAACCCTGAAAAGATTATTCTGAATAGCCACATAATATCCTATGAAAAATCCATTATATGCCAAAAGAAAAATGGATAAGCAGAATAATAGGCCATAAATAAACATTTGAAATATTATCAAAATATTATTTAGGAAAATATCTTGAAAAGTCAGCTTAACTACACCGGTCTCAACTTTTTGAGATAAATCATCAACAACAGGATTGAAATAACTATAAAGATAGGGTTCCAATAAATATCCTAAAATTAAAGAAAATATGAGGATAAATAAAGAAATATAAATAGCTGATTTATTTTCTAAAAAAGCTAATTTTACTTCATTATAATATTGTTTGAGCAATTTCTGATGCCTCAACTTGTTTGTCTTTTAAATCTTCAAAGTATTTTTGCATCAATTCGGCAGTTCTTGCCTTGCAGTCACCGCAACGAAGCTTACCCTCCAAACACTCTTCACGGATTTTTTCAAGTTCCTTATCATCATCGATTAGGTGGTAGACCAACATTTCATAGATTACACATTTATCTACTTCTCCGCCTAATTCTTCCTGCTCTTTAAGGGATTCTCTTCCACCGGTCTTTGCAGTTTTTACTTTTTTGGCTGCGGTTTCAGGTTCTTCATTTAGATAGATTGCAGTGTTCGGTTTTGAACTGCTCATCTTATCCCCAGTTAGGCCAGTGAGGAATCTGTGATAAGTTGATGCAGGCTGGATAAAACCCAATTCTTCATTAAGCCTATGTGCAATATCTCTTGTAAGGCGAATGTGAGGATCCTGATCGACACCGACAGGAACAACAACCTTTTTCGGTCCTCCAAACTCTTCAATTTGTGGTAATAATATATCTGCCACCTGCATTAACGGTGCCTGTACATGTGCAATATTGGTCGAATTGTCAAATCCATAGATAGCATGCAATTGAGAAAAATTAGTTTTTCTTGATGCTTTAAATTCCAAATCAAACAGTGACTTGTTTTGAGATTGAAGATATACATTTACATTATCCTTTTCCAAATCCAATCCTAATGCTATCCAGTTTGTTAAATATTCTTCTACTGCAATTTGTTTTCCTTTTTCAAAGCTCATATCTCTTGCAGCATATGACTCCAAGTCTGCAATAGGCAGAGACAACATTGCACCCTTTTTCTGATACCAAATCAATTGGTCAACGACCATTTTATGTCCTATATGCATTTGGCCACTCGGCATCATTCCCGTTACTACTGCAAAGTCTTCTTTCTTATTGATTAAGTCATTAATTTCTTTAAATTCCCTGTGTCCAAATACAACCCCTCTTTTCATTAATCTTTGAGGGTCTTTTATATCTCCAATAATATCTGAAATTTTTTCAATACCAAACTGATTGATTAACTTGTCATAATCTACACTAGTTGATGCCCATGGATCAATCATATTTTATCACCCCAATTATGTAAGTGCATTAAATTAAAAGTCTGATTAATAATTATCATAGTAATTAAAATAACTACTTAAAATATTGTATCTCCAATGAATTAAATCTATGGTCTTGTCCATTCCACATCGTAGTATGTTATATCCAAATCATCATCGACAATAGCCAACAACAATTTCTTATTTACACCATGAGAAACTCTGACATAACTTGCAAAATCAAGTGCTGAAATATCATAATTCTCATATACGATTTTGACTAAAAAATCTGAATGGCCTTTACCTGGAGACCTGCCACGATCATATAAACGGAAATCGGAACCATATTTGAATCCTGTTTTAATTACATATCCCCTATCTTTCAAATCACGGTAAACAATATATCTGCCATATAAGTCTCTTTCCTTTAAAAGGTCAATCAAATAGGATACGCTACATAAAACGTCGTCTTCATAAACATCCAAACGGTCCTTTTCCACCAAATAGCAAGCTTCAATTAAAGAAAGGTTTAATGTATCCTCTTCTATTTTACCGAAAAAACTTTTCTCATGTAAAGCAACAGGTCGTTTACTGCCTTCTTCTATTTTAATTGATACAATTTCATTAGATAAATTACCACGCATTAAAACACCAAATAAGAAAAAAATTATTCTAATGCAATATATTATGAAATTGATGTTATATAAAATATTTGTTTATATGAAAAAATTTTAAATGGAATAAATGGAATTTTTTAATTTTTCAATATAATTTCTTTCTAAATAACGGCAATGCAAATATAACCAACAGCAAAACAGATATTGGGTTTCCTGAAGCATTTTTTGAAAAGTTTGAATTGAATTTTTCATGAGAATTATCCTTAGAACTATTACCATTATCGGAGTATGTTAAATTAATATTTGAAGATAAATAATAAGTACCCTCCAAAAATTCAATATTTACATTATTGCAATTGATAATAAATTTAAAATAGGAATTATTCAAATCAATAATGCGTGTTTCACCGAATAGAGAATATGCAACCTTGCCTGAAAGTACAGGATTATTGTTTTCATCAAAAACATAACCTTCAACCAGATAACTGCCATTATCCAATTTTGATATTTTAGCATCAATATATGTTTTTAAAGAAATGATAGATAATTTAGTAGAATTATTTGATTGTGCATACTTTCCATCACCTTCAAATGAAAATAAAATGTCATAAGTGCCCGGATAGAATTCAGACACATCAATATATACATTTCCATCATAATCCGTCGTTAAGTTATACGTGCTGAAAAGCAAGTTATCTGACTTGAGGATATTAACATATACATTTGCATTAGTAACGGGATTAACATTTATATCAGCCAAGTTAATAGCTATTGAATGATTTTCCAGTGATTTAAATGTTAAATTATCAGATGTTATGATTGTATCCAGAATGTTTGCAGTAAATGCCTTTAAACAGACATGTGCATTTGACATATTATAATAAATCAGCGGAGTTCCCAAATCTTTATACAAAACAGTAATGTTTGAATGCAAATCATACCATGTTACACCATCAGGACTGATGAAAGACTGATTGAAATCAGTGGACATGTTGCCTATCCAATCGGCAACATCAC
Organism: uncultured Methanobrevibacter sp.; assembly: GCA_902777885.1. GTDB lineage: Archaea > Methanobacteriota > Methanobacteria > Methanobacteriales > Methanobacteriaceae > Methanocatella. Next base: position 4,832 of record CACYVR010000018.1, on the reverse strand, counting down.
ATTCTATAGGAATGGGATACAACAGATTAGGAGAGGTTAACTTGACAATCACCTTAAAAATATCATTTTCATTTAAATCAACAAATTCATTCAATTTAATGGTATTATAACCCGGATTGTGGATAGTGCCTTTTTGAGTATAAACCAAATCGCCATTAACATAAATAAATGATTCATAAATAGAATCCACAGAAAAGGTATACAAACTAAATGCTGCTAATGGATTATTACCATTTGACTTGAATTGATTTGAAAACCATGCAGTCTCATCATTGAAACCTAAGTTAACAAGGGATCCTTTATAATCATAGAAATAGTTTTCCCTGTAATTGTCTGCATCTTCAACATTAACTATGGCAAAAGGAATGTTTTCTTTTGAAAGAGTAATATCATAATAGGAAATATAGTCAAAACCCTTTCCTTGTTCATAAACAGTTGTATTTAGTTTTTTATTATAGGAACTTTCACCAAAACTATTTTTTATTATAAATGCTCCATCAGGAATATTTTCACCAAATTTAGACCCAGGATAGTTATCATCCCATCCAACTAAGGAAACGACATGTGAAGAAAATCTCGGAAGTGAATTGAAGCGTGTGACATCACTGTAATAGTATGTTCCATTAATCAACAATATTTCAGAATCATAGAATTTATATCCCATGACAACAGCACCATATTTCAAAATTGCACGTTTCAACTGATCATTATCCATTACAGGCAAATATACTACATCCTGAACATGTTTAACAACAGGCAAATCTGTTGGAGATAATATGGAATCCGGGTTAAAGGGATCATCACTTTCATTGACCGGACCTGACCAGCGAGACCAATATGCAAGGGTTTTTGCAGTTCCCCCTCCAAAATTAGGATTCAATACCCACCCATGTTCAGCATATTTGCCCATTATATTTTTCTGATTATTTTCAGAAAGGTCATACAATTTATTTTCATGGATTAATAAATAAGTTTCTAAAGCTGCAATTGAACCAAAAGCCCAGCAAGTCCCAGTATTCAGTTGATTTTTAACAGGAGAAACATAAGATACTGTGGTTCCGTTTTTTAAAGTAATATTTCTTAAATCATAACTAGCAGGAAGTTCATAACTATCATCCAATACCTTATCGAAAACAATTGGCCAAAACATAGTATAAGTTATCTCCTCATTACCTGTACATATATTATTTTCAATTATTGAGTTTTCAAGATTTACTTTTCCATTACTGGTATAAATTGTATTATCAATTTTATTTTTTGTATTTTGTTTGTTGTCTCTTATTTGAGTGTTATTAATATTTAAAATACCATAATTAAAAATAGAACTAGCATAACCATATTCACCATTAATAGAATTATTAATAAATTTGGAATTGCTTATATTACTTTCATAGTGAATAAATGCGATTGCACCGCCAAAAGGCGTTTTACCGTTAACGGAATTATTTAAAAATTCACACCCATCAATTGAATTTACTGTACACAGACTAAAAATAGCACCTGAGGTATTACAGGCATTATTATTAATAAAAAGCGAATCTTTAAAATCACTTAGTGAATATTCAGTAAAAACGGCCCCTGCTTCACGGGCGGAATTATTCACAAATGAACAATTAACAAAATGAACTATAGAAAGATCTGAAAAAACAGCCCCTCCCGAAGTAGCAAAATTATTAATAAAAGTACAGTCAATAAAAGAAATATTCGAGGAATTGGTTAAATATACTGCACCCCCATTCCCTCCTAAAAATCCATTTTTAAAAGTTATATTGTGAACTATAATATCCCTGGCGTTTGTAAAATTTAAAATCCTTGATTTATTTAATGCATCCAAATAATGACCATTGCCTTCAATAGATATTGATTTATTGATTTTAATTTCTGAAGTGGAATTATTGCCAACATAATCTTCGTTTAATGATATGGATTGGCCAACATCCACATTATCAATCTGATTTTTTAAATCCGAAAAAGTAGCTATATTGGCAGTATCATTATTGGCAGATACGCATGATAGAGATATTAATAACATAAAAATAATTAAGAATAAAATGTTTATTTTTAAAAATATTCCTTTCATATTAAAATATAATACAGAAATATTATAAATACTTTATAAAAAATTAAAATATGATATATAATTCATTGATTTGATTTCATGGTTTCAATCTGCTCGTCACGGCTTTTCAGCTTTAATGTGAATAAAAATGCAACGAATGCAACAACTGCGGCTAAAATCAGACTAACGGAATATCCCAGAATTCCTGAAAATGATGCGATTATACCTCCGATGAGAGCACCTCCTATCAATTGACCTGCACTTGATAGCATGTTAACGATAGCCTGTCCGGCCCCTCTTTCCTGAGGCTTTGCTTCACTCAATACAATATACCTTAAAGGAGCACCGATAATTGTCACCATACCTATACCGATTAAACAGCCTGCAATGAGAAATAAGATAAAATTATTTGGATAAATTGCAATAGCTATCAATCCGAAGGCCAACATTAATGTTCCTATCGCCATAATCTTACGTGAACCAGCAGAATCTAGAATTTTACCAAGTATAGGTGCTACAACGGTATTGGAACCTAAAATAGGAACCAACATCAAACTTGCATATTGGTCATTCAATCCCATGGAAATGATTACCAATGACGGGATAAATATCACTGATGAGTAGATGATTCCATAGCACAAAGTTTCAATACATGCGATTGCTATATCTTTGTTTTTAAGCATATGTATCGGCACGATGGATTCTTCAGCCCTTTTTTCTATTTTCAAAAATATAGGAATCAGAACAATGAATAATATTAAGAATGGAGCCACATTTAAAGATAACAAACTGCTGATGAAATTACTTGAATCTATTTGGTTCAGGCCATAAGCCAAAAATACTGCAAGCAAACTTAGTATGATAATTCCCAGATAGTCTATTTTCAGTTTTCTTTTATCCTCCAATTCCGGAAGAATATAGTATGCAAATATTATCAGAAATATGCTTATTGGTATGTTGATTGTAAAGCACCAGTTCCAGCCGAATGGAATTAAGGCAGCCCCGAGCAATGGTCCCCCCATAGCCGAAATTCCAAATACGCTTCCAAGAATTCCTAATGCTTTACCTCGCCCATCTAAAGGAAATTCGTCGGCGATGAATGCTCCAGCTATAGGAAATAGGGCTCCACAACCTAAACCCTGTATGATTCTTCCTAAAAATATTAATTCAATATTGATGGATGCTGCAATTAAGAAAGATCCTAATCCAAACAGCATTACATCTAAAATGAAAATCTTTTTTCTTCCGTAAAAGTCAGAAAATTTGGCCATTATCGGAGATCCAATCATGAAAAAGATTACAAATAATGTGAATATCCAACTGGACTCCCTGCTTGTCAGATGAAAGCTTTGTTCGATTGAGGGAAGTACAGGGCCGATAATTCCAGTATCCAAAGACCCCATAAACACCCCTATCATGAATAATAGAAGTATCAAATTCCTTGTTTTTTTATCTAAAGTTTTATTTTGCATGATAAATCATTATAATATATTTTAAACATTTAAAAAATCATATTTGAGTCATCCGTCTTTATATTTCAAAGCCCATCACAAAAAAAACAAATGTTTTAATCCGACGGATTATTTAATCAAACAATTTTGAAATCCGAATATGAAAACTATCAGACTTAATGTTTAATCTTATTTTAATTATTTAAATATTTTATTAATGAATATTTAATTTATATATTTTCAGTTCAAATATTAAAGTGTTTTTTAAATATTATCTTGATTTATTTTAAATTTAGAATAAGAGAAAGATTTCATGTTTTGAATATCCATACACAAAATATTATCAAATGAAAAGACACAGGCCAATCATAGAAAATTAAAAAAAAGATTAGAGAGTTTAAACTCTAATAAAAATATTATTTGCCATTTCAGATGAAAGAGAAAAGTCTTCATCTTCAATAGTAACTGAAAACTCATCGCCGTCAGTATTATAATAATGGATATTATTTCCAACTGCAATTCCCGCTTCAGAAATAGAATCCAATAATTCTCTATTTCCACGAATGAATGAAATTACACCAGAAGTATCAGGATTTAATTCTGAAATTGAAAGTAAATTAAATTTCCTATTGATAACATTGTCAAAGTCTTTAACGTTGAAACATTGTTGACAGCTATCAAAATCCAAATCACATGCAGGGATTACATTATCATCAGGACATAAATCTGGATGATGCAACATGGTACATAAAGCTCTTTCGGCTTCATCAGATAATGTATGTTCCATTTCACAAGCCTGATCGTGGATATTTTCTTCTTTAACTTTTAGAATATCTAATAAAAATTTCTCTAAAATCCTATGTTTTCTTGTAATTTTTTGAGCAATTTTCATTCCCTCATCCGTTAAAGTAGCACCTCTATATGGAGTGTAGACTATATAACCCAAACTTTCTAATTTTTTAAGCATTTGAGTTACACTACCTGGAGCAATTCCTAACTCCTTAGAAAGAGTTGTGGTTGATACTTGTTCTTTATTACTTCCATTCTTATAAAGAACTTCTAAGTATTCTTCAATATTTTCACTTATTTTATCATCAGCCATGAAAAATCCACCTGAATTATAAATATTAATATATTTAATTTAAGAGTATAAAAAAGTTTTGGTTAACCTAAAAATAAGCTGATTAATTTAAAAAAAATAAAAAATAAGTTAATAAAATTAATTATTAACTAATTTGAATTATTATTATTCGATTTTAGACCTAATAAGGTAAAATATCATATGTTCCTCTGTCAGTGTATGAAGAGGTATCCCAATTGAC
>CACYVR010000017.1 GCA_902777885.1 uncultured Methanobrevibacter sp. | reverse complement strand
AATTACACAATCAAAACCACATTTAACGGTACCACTGTAGAAAATACAATTACAGTATTGCCTACATTAATTGCAGACGATTTAGTTAAATACTACAGAAACGGATCACAATTCTACATAATGTTAATTGACGGTCAAGGAAATCCTGTAGCTGGTAAAAACATTACCATGAATATTAATGGTGTCTTTTATTATCGTGTTACTAATGCAAATGGAATTGCTAAGTTAAACATTAATTTAGAACCAAATACATACGTATTAACTGCTATTGATCCATTAACTGGCCTTCAAATGTCATATACTATTACAGTATTGCCTACATTAACTGCCAAAGATTTAGATATGAAGTATTTGGACGGATCCAAATTTGAAGCAAAACTTGTTGACGGTACCGGTAAAGCTCTAGCCAACAAACAAATAACCTTTAACATCAACGGTGTTTTCTATCAAAGGACAACCGATGCAAATGGTATAGCTAAACTAAACATTAGATTAATGGCTGGAGAATACATCATTACATCACAATACGAAACCGCTACCATTTCAAATAAAATTACCATAAGAGCATAAGAGGAATAACATATTCCTCTAAATTTTTATTTTTAATGGTAGATAAGTACATCATAAAAACTAATTTTTTATACTAAAATTAATTTAATTAAAATAATCTTTTATTAAATAAAATATAATGATTTAACTATTAGAATTCTGATAGCTAAATTGAATTAAAATGAATAAAAAAAGAAGTGGATTTTACAGTTTTCTTGCGAAAAGTAAATAACCACTGTGCCCGACCATTCTTGTTTTTGGTCTTGTTCCACGTTGCCTTACCTCAAGACCACGTTCCAAAGTTTCTAAAATTTCTATATCATAGAAATTAAGCTTTTTAGCAACCCTATATGAAATTTCAGCCTGATTAACATATGGTGCATAGACAACCAGGTATCCTCCACGGTTCAATGAATCGTAAACATCTTCAAATATCTCATAAGGCTTTGGAAGATCAAGAAATACCAAATCTATATTGTCTTCTTCAATTCCATCCTTGACATTTTGATTTTTAACATCAATATTTTTAATTCCAAAGGTGTCGATGTTTCTCTTTGCAACTTCAGCAAAGTCCTCTCTGATTTCATAGGTATAGACATGACCTGTTTCGCCAACGACATTTGCAAAGTTTAGTGCTATGGCTCCTGCACCGGTTCCAGCATCAACAACTCTAGAACCAGCACCCAAACCAGTATATGCCAGCACCATTCCAATATCTTTTTTGATTAATATTGAACATCGCCTTTCCATAACATCAATGAAATCATTAATATTGGGCTTAACGATTTTAAATGAGTGGTCAAGGTGACTTTTAACCTCATCACCGTATTGGGCATCGGACAATACCTCTGCCGAAATTATTCCCAAATCGCTTTCGAATTCCTGACCTTCCTTTAAGATATATTTCTTGCCACGCTCATCTAAAATCAATTTCATGCGATACACCTAATTTTGTAATTGTGCTAATCTTTTTACCCTTTTTAATGAGTCCGGATGAGTGGATAAGAGTTCCATGATTCCACTGGTTTTAGAAATTTTAATTTCTGAATTGGCCAATTTTCTCAATTCCTCATCTGATATTTTTCCATCACCATCAAAGTCAATTTGCCTGAAGTCATTGATATCATGCTGTGCATTATTAATGTCGGTTGCAAAAAATGCCCTATTGGTATTCAATTCCTTAATGGTTTCTTCATTACATTTGGAAGCGCCGTAAGACAATTTGTATAGCGCTGAAACCAGAGCTGCCGGACGATTTCCAAACTCAACTGAAGCTTCATCGGCATAGTATTCACGGGTTCTTGAGATGAACAGCACAAGCAACTGTCCAATCAAATAGAATACATAACCCAAAATTCCAATTATGATTCCTGCACCATTGTCACGGTCTCCTGAAAAGAGAAATGCAATTGCAGCATAATAACAAATCATCGGAATTACACTGACAGCTGCAGTTACTGCCATATCATTATGTTTGATATGACCCATTTCATGACCTAATACTGCCTTCAATTCATCATAATCCAATAAGCCTAAAATTGGACGGGTTATTGCAATATGTCCGCTTTTACTTGTTCTGCCATATGCAAAAGCATTTGGAATGTCTATTTCAGATACCCCCACTTCAGGTTTAGGGATTCCCGCTTCCCTTGCAAGCTCTTCAACCATCTTATGAATATTTGGAGCTTCAGCTTCAGATAATGGCCTTACATTCATTGAACGTTTGACTATAGATGGTCCAAACCAGTATTGTAAGAATATTATTCCAAAACTAACGACTGCATAAATTCTCCAACTGCTGATTCCCAAATACCGAGATATAAGGAATACAAACAAATATACAATCGAAAACATTAAAAAATATGTTAAAAACATTCTAAATTTAAGTTTCCAAGTGCCTCTCATATTAATTACCTCAACATTGATTATGTATATTATTTTACATTAAAGTTTAAAAATTTAATGGAAGAAATTCAAAAAGAGTGTTCCGAATAATTAATTTTTACGTTTAAATCAAAAATAAAATTATTATAAATTTATACATATATATCCAAACACATTTATTTACTAAATAAACAATCATCATAATAAAAAAATAATCCTATTTATTATAATAATAAATTAACAAATAAAATTTTTATTTAATACATTTTTAAATTAATTCAATTCTCCTCCATATGAAGTTAATCATTCTAATTACACTATAAATTAATTTAATACTCTTATATTCATATATTATCATTTATATATATTATAATTAGAAAATAATAATTTATAGGCAATAATATTGACGATATTAATATTAACGATTATGTTGAGCGATTGAGTTTCTTGAGTTTGAGCATGATATTCATGAAGGTAATTTTACTCTTTTTTGTAATTAATAATAAATAAGAAAAACAACAAAATATAAGAATATAAATATCTGCCTTCAACCAAAATTTAATTTAGGCAAACACACCATACTTTAAAAAAAAAACAGACATTAAAGTAGATTCAGATTAATTGATGGAGATTATGCAATGTTTAAAATAAAAGAAAAATATTGGTTATTAACCTTATTATTTCTTGTAGGATTAATGATTTTTCACTATTTCTTGCCTATTATTCAAGATGATATATACTTTGCAAAACATGCAAGTGAAATATTTCTTTTAAATGGTAACAATTTCTTACTATATCGTGTAACACACTGGACATCACGTATTATTACTGAATTTTTTTTACCATTACTTGCTAAAAATCCAAATATTTGGAAGGTAATTGATTCATTATTATTTTTACTTTTCGCCATTTTACTTCCAAAAGTAGTTATTAAAGATTATGATGAACTAAATGATAATAAGAAGTTTATTTATACTTTAATTGGAATTATTTTAGTAATTATATTTATTTATACGAATTATTATGCTTTAATGAGTGCAGGGTTTATTTCAACAACATTAAATTATACTTGGCCTTTTATATTTGGTTTAATACATTTTTATTTAGTGAAAAACTTCATTCTTCACAAAAAAAATGTTAGCATATTTATCTACATAGCCAGTATTTTTTCCCTATTATTTGCTATAAATGTAGAAATAATGGCTGTTATAATGTTTGGAGCATATTTATTAATATTAAAAAAATACTTTTATCCCCCATCACTTAAAAAAATAAAAGAAAATAAGGCAATAGTTATTTTTGTCATCTTAACGTTGATATTCATAATATTTCACTTAATAAATCCAGGTAATCAAGAAAGATTTGCAGTTGAACTTGCAGCTTATGGTGGTGATTTATTTAATTCTTTAAGTTTATTTAATAAAATTGATATTGCTTCAACATCAATACTCTGTATGACACTCTTAAATGTAGAATTAGTATTATATACATTTTTAGGAATATTGGGCATTTACTCATATTATTTAACAAAAAATAAATTTAAATCATTAATAATATCCTTCCCATTTATATTTTATACCATATTTTTAATAATTAGTTCTATTTTTAACATTCATGGAGAAATATTTTCTATTTTTACACCTGCGGGCTTATTATCAAGCACTATAACTAAAATGTCTTTATTATTTATAATATTTTACGCAATCATAATTTCGATTTTAATCTATGCATGTATTATTATTGCCCAAAATAAAAGTAAAAAATTCGGATTTTTAATATTCTTCTTATTATTTTTAAGTTTTTTAAGTCAATCCACAATATCTTTCACACCAAGCGTGATGATTACAGGATATCCTTTTGTTGATGCACTTGGGAGGTGGTGGATTATTTTTAATGGAATTATAACAATTTTATCCGCACTTTTAATTTTTGATTTACTGGATAATCTTATTGAACTACCACGATTTGAATAAGTGGATTCTCACTTCATAGGAGATATTTTCTCCTCATGAAAGTAGAATTACTACGATTTTCTTCTAAAAATATGTTTATATACTAATATGCTAGATAAAATAGCTTTCAAACACTATTATAATTAATAGAATTTATATAATTAACAAATTATTATGAGATCGGAAAAAAGAATCTAATGAATAAATGTAAGCGATTATTACATTAGTATCTAAAAGAGTATTCATTAGCTACCCTAAGATACCTGTTACTTCATCTATTGCATCGTCGTATTTTTAATTAGTGTCACAGATTTCAGTATAGAAGAAATCTTCTTGTCCATATAAGAAAGTATAAAATTTCCAATATCCTTCTTTATAATTATCTAATTGTCTTTCTTTAACAATCAAACATTGAAATTTTAAAAGAAGTACTACAAATGAAGAATAGTAAAAATTTTTCTCAAGATTATCAATAATATAAGTAATAATTCTTTTGATTGATGCAAAGTTATAATCTTTAATCATATTCAAAATTGATTTGTCCTATCATTTAAAAGATTTCATTTAATGAATATTTAAATGAATTCTAAATCATTCAGAAATTCTTTATCATCAAAATATTTGTTAATGAACTCACCAAGAGACATTTCATCATTTGTGAATTTGTCTTTAACGGAATGATAAAACTTTTTAAAAATGTTTAAAAAACCATATAAGATATTATTTCTATTAGCAGTAATATACCCTGACATGAATCATTCCTTTAGTTTATTAATTGCATCAATGAATATATTAAGTGTCTCATTGTATCAGCATCAAGGATTACCTGTTTTAAAATGGTATCTTTAGAATTTCTATTTGAATAGATATTATTTCATATTCAAAGTCTTTAAATAGTTTCTCATCACGTACACAGAATTGAACAGTAATAACTTCAACACATTTACAATCTAAATTTTAATATTATCAATTAATTCCTGATTTAAATCATTAAGTGATAGTCCTTTAGCAATTACTTTGAAATATTCATTAAATTTAAAATAACTCCTAAACATATAAAGATAATACAATATTTTAATAATTTGTATTAATTTATTTAAATATATTTGATTATATCTAAATAAAATTTATTTTCCCATGCAAATATTGTTTAAAACTTGAAATATATCATTAACGGCTATTAAAATATTATTTAAAATTAAAATTTGCCAACTACTATAATACCATGTATTCCACATGATAAAACTATTTTTATTTGAGAAGAATTAATTAGAAAATTATTAATATTCATTTATTCATGATTAATATTATTATTACTTTTTGATTGAAATTTGAATTTCACAACACTTAAAAATTTCTTTTCAACCAATTTTTCATCAATAATTAATACTACTCAAACACTACCACAAATTAATTATTAACCAACCAACATATATTTTAACATTACAAAATCATGGTGATTTAATGAGTGGACCTTGGGTAGAAAAATATAGACCACAAAGCCTAGATGACATAGTAGGCCAAGAACATATCATAAATAGACTTAAAAAGTATGTTGGCGAAGAAAGCATGCCAAATTTAATGTTTACAGGACCTGCCGGTGTTGGAAAAACCACAACTGCACTGGCATTAGTTAAATCAATTCTCGGAGAATACTGGAGACAAAACTTTTTGGAACTGAACGCTTCAGATGCAAGAGGAATTGATACAGTAAGAAATGACATCAAGAATTTCTGTAGATTGAAACCTGTCGGCGCCCCATTTAGAATAATATTTCTGGATGAAGTGGACAACATGACAAAAGACGCTCAACATGCTTTGAGACGTGAGATGGAAATGTATACAAAAACCGCTTCATTTATCTTATCCTGTAATTACTCATCAAAAATCATTGACCCTATCCAATCAAGATGCGCAATATTTAGATTCGCACCGATAAAAGGAGAAGATGTGATTAACAGATTAAGATACATCTGCAGTGAAGAAAACTTTGATTATGATGAAAAAGGATTGGAAACCATCGTATACTATTCAGAAGGAGATATGCGTAAAGCAGTTAACATCCTACAGGCAACGGCATCAGAAGGAGAACACATCACAGAAGACAGCGTATATGATGTTGTATCAAAATCAAAACCTCAGGATGTGTCCGACATGATTACAAAAGCGTTGACCGGAGACTTCATGGGTTCCAGAAAACTCCTTCATGAAACAATGGTTTTACAGGGAACCAGCGGAGAAGACATGGTTTCACAGATTTATCAGGAAGTATCAAGAAGAGTTATTGACGGTAAAATGGATCCTGAATTTTATATTGACATAATCGAAGCAATCGCCAATTGCGACTTTAGAATAAGAGAAGGGTCAAACCCAAGAATACAGCTTGAAGCACTTTTAACTAAATTCCTATAGCCAGGTATTCGAATGTTATGGACAGATAAATACCGACCAAAAAACCTAAAAGAGATATTAGGTAACAATAAAGAGAAAAAAATAATTGAAACGTGGGTTGAAAATTGGAAAAACGGCAATCCACAGCAGCCTTTACTTTTAGTTGGACCTCCGGGAATCGGAAAGACCACCTTTGCACAGGCAATAGCTAACGAATTTTCAGAATATATCGAGCTAAATGCAAGTGATAAACGTTCACAAGACGTGATTAAAAGCACTATTGGAGAATCTTCATCATCAAGGTCACTGTTCGGTGACGAATATAAATTAATAATAATGGATGAGGTAGACGGTATTCACGGAACCAACGACCGTGGAGGAGTTAGAGCCATCGGAGAGATAATTAAAACTTCAAAACATCCTCTGATTTTAATAGCCAATGATTTTTACTCCAAAAGACTGCAGTCAATCAAGCCAAAATGCCAAGTCATTAAAATGGGAAAAATCAGAGGCCCTACAATCAATAAAATGCTTAAAAACATTGCTAAAGAAGAAGGAGTTGAATACGATAAAGAAGCTCTTAAAGAATTATCCAAAAAAGCAAATGGAGATATTCGTTCAGCAATCAATACCTTCCAGGCAATTGCAGATACTTCACATGAATTAACAATGGAGGATGTGGAAACTGTAACAACAAAAGATGACAGATCAACCATCATTGACGGAGTAATGGCAACATTAAAAAGCAAAAATCCAAAGCATGTCAAAGATGCTTTAAGGGTGGATGAGGAACCTACCCTTGTAATGGAGTATATTGCCGAAAATGTAGCCCGTGAGTATACTAATAAAAATGAGCTTAAAAAAGCATATGAAAACCTATCCAATGCAGATTTATACTTTGGAAGAGCTCGAAACACTAGAAATTATGGTTATTGGAAATATGCAACGGATTTCATGGGCATTGGTGTAAGTTCATCAAAAAAAGAAACCTATAAAAAGTTTACTCCAATCAAATCTCCAACCGTTTTTACTCTGATGGGACGTAACCGTGGAAAAAGAAACTTGCGTGACGGCATAGCTGAAAAAATGTCTCAAAAAATGCACATTTCAAATACAGTAGCCATTTCAATGTTTCCATATTTAGAGATAATGTTTCAAAATGATGAACTCGCCTGGGAAATTTCAGACTTCCTGAGTTTGGAAAAGGATGAAATCAAGCGTTTTAGAAAAAAGGTCATTCCAAAAGCAGTCATCAAAAAAATGGAAAAGCAAAAAGAGGAAATGCGTATTGAAGAACGTGACAGACGTGCAGAAGAACTTCAAAACCAGATATTTGCAGGCATTCCTACAGAAGAAATCGTTGAAGAGGAACCTCCAAGGGATGAAGTTGAGTTAATAAGTGAAGAGCCTCAAGCCGAAGAAGAACCGGAAGAATTGATGGCTGAAGAAATAATTGAAGAAGAAGTCGAAGAAAAGCCTAAAGAGAAAACAAATAAACAAGCCTCTTTATTTGACTTCTAATTTTTATTTTTTTTGAAAAACAACCAGAAAAGGAGAATTAACCATGACTATTGAAAGAATTAAAAATGAGTATATAATAGATAAACTAAATGAAAAAAGTGACTTAGATACTTTTTCATGTGGGTTGGAGGATATGGATGAATTTTTAAAAAACGATGCGTTAAATCAACAAAATGAAAATTTAAGTGTAACTTACCTAGTTAGACATGATGATGAAATAGTTGGATTTTTCTCATTGCTATCAGATAAAATCGAATTAAAAGATATTGAAGATGAATATGATTTACCATATTCAGTTTGTCCTGCAATGAAAATAGGAAGATTCGCTGTTAACGAAAAATATCGTTCTTCAGGACTAGGTACAGTTCTTTTAGATAACATTTGTTACCAAATTAAAAAAATATCTAAAATTCATGGCATACGATTCATTACGGTTGATGCTTATTGTAATGTAAGGAAATTTTACTATAAAAATGAATTTAAACATTTTAAAGTAAAAAATAAAAAGAAATTAATTAGAACAGCAGAGAGAAATGAAAAAACTACAATAGGATTATATAAAGATTTAAAAAGGATTTAATTAAAAGAAGTCAACATGACGACTATTTTCAATTCTTTCCTTAATTTTTTTTTCATTTGGTGTATTAGGTCTTTTCATCTCTTTTAAAAATTCTTTGGTTTCAACTCCAGATAATGTTGGAGTAGGAGCAATTGGTTTTGCCAAATTATCAAACCTCCTTATTTATAATATTAATTTATACTATTAAATATATTTTATTATAACATCAATTTCTTTTCAATATATCCGGATGCTTTGAGCACGTTTTCTCTATATTGTGGTGCAACATCTTCTAAAAACTCCATAAATGATGACGCCAACTCATCATTATTTTCATTTATTATTTTTTCACGGCCATCTATTTCCAGAAATGAATTGATCCAATCCAGCGGCACATTAATTAAAGGATAGATTTCATTGTCTTTTTTGCTGAATTCCAGACCTTCACCGGAAAATATTGTGGAAAATATATGATTAACCTCATCATCAAGTATTACCGGATTTACGATTAAGTCATGTTCGCCGTCTGTGACCAGTTTTATTCCATATTTTCTAGTATATGGCTCCAAAATTATATCAATCATGAAATTGTCTTTTGGAACTAAAACTCTTGAATTCGGTTTGATATCGGACAATGCCTTGGCGGACTTTGAACAGATTTTCTGGAAAAGTGAATTTCTTACGACTTCAATATTAGGATATTGTTTGTTGAATGTTTCCTGGCGCTTTTTTGAAAATTTAGAAAACCTTAAATTGTTAATATAGATTTTTGAAGGAGTATATGAAATAAATCGAGTATCTACACCTATTATTTTTAGATATTTCAATACATCCTTTTTAGAGTCTGTGAATTCATCATCTTCTTTTGTCAATGAGGAAACATCAAAAATAAAATCCATTTTTTGTCAATGAGGAAACATCAAAAATAAAATCCATTTTATCATAACCCCAAGGTTTTTACGAGAGCTTCTTCCATTACGTCAATTGGCGCTTTTTTGCCAGTCCAAATCTCAAAACTTTCCGCACCCTGATACAATAGCATTTTAATTCCATAAACCGGTTTTGCACCTGCTTTAATGGCTTCTTTTAATAATCCAGTTTCGTTAGGATTATAAACTGCATCAAAAACCACCAAATCCTCATGCATCAATTCAGCTGAAGCAATCGGCATATCATCAACGTTCGGATGCATTCCAACAGGCGTCGTATTGATTAAAATATCTGCATCCTCCAAATCCATATTGTTAATTTCATCGAAATTCACATTATCAATAAATCCTGAATCCAATACGTCATTGGCTAAATTTTGAGCTTTAATAACATTCCTGTTTAATATTGTTAATTTGTCTGCACCATATTTGGCAATGTAAAATGATATTGCCCTTGAAGCACCGCCAGCACCGGCAATTACAACA
>CACYVR010000016.1 GCA_902777885.1 uncultured Methanobrevibacter sp. | reverse complement strand
GTTACACCTTTTAGCTGATTCTGCATGGCCTTATATAATTTTGATACTTTAATATCATAAAGTTCAGACAATAGTTCAACTATATCACATGCACGAATCATTCCTATAACCTGATTATCATCATTAATAACAGGCACGGTGACGAATTTATTGTTTGCGGTTAAAAGTACAGCAAGTCTTGCAGGAGAATCTTCATGAATAGTAGTAATTTCTTCATAAGAACTCATTATTTCAATGATTTTCTCATTTCCTTCCCTTAAACCTCGGGTTATATCAAATGAAGTAATCCATCCCACTAATTGCTTATTGTCATTTACAACAGGACAGGTAAATCTCCTGATTTCTTCCATGACTTTTGAGACTTCAACAACACTGTCTTCGCAGTTTAAATATACAAATTCTTTATCCATTAACTCTTTAGCTTTCAAAACAAATCCTCCTATTCAATTTCTACACGTTTTAATGCTCCAACTGGACAATGGTTAGTACATTCGACACAACGAATACACTTATCATCATCTAATACTACCTCTCCACCTTCTAACCTTATAGCTTCAACAGGACAATTTTCTTCACACAAAAAACAATTAACACATAAATCATGGTTAATGTCAATTCTTCTCACATGAACTATTGGTCCAATTATTCTGTCTAATGTAATCGCATTTTCATTTTTTGAAATTTCAACACAAGCACTGCATCCAATACATAATTTCCTATTGATATATGGATATAATGTATCTTCATCTAAATCAATTCCTGCATCAAAGTCTAATTTATCAAAAAATTCTTTAAATTCCAAAGTAAATGCATTAGTTGGACATAAATCAGCACAATCTTGCCAGTTATTGTCTTGAGAGTAATCGATTTCAATTTCCTTCATCCTAATTACCCTATGAGGACAACGAACATTATTCAAACTATATTCTATGAAATCATTTTCGCTTTCGCCATCATAAACAACTATATTTTTGATTAATTTTATAGCTGAAACAGGACATGATTGAACACATATTTCACATTTAACACATTTATCAGTGATCTTAGCTAATCTAAATATATTAGCTGGCTCAATAGCACCTACCGGACATGTACCAACACAAGTATTACATCTTACACATTTTGGTGCAACAGCAATAATTTCCTCTTCTGCATGAAAATTATCTAATTCAAATTGGAAATCATCACCGTCATCATCTAATTCAACAGATTTTAAAAGAACCTCACGTTCTAAATTCTTCATCTGCTTGATAAACGACACATTCATATAAATACCAACCTATGTAACTTTTTTAATCATTAAGAAACTCTTTTAACTCATTTAATGTAGGGAATTTATCCATCCCAAAACCTTCTATAGCTTTACTAGCTACCCAATTACCAATTTCGCATGATTCTTCTAAACTGTAATCATTTAGATAAGCATATAAAAATCCACTATTGAAACTGTCACCTGCTCCAGTAGTATCAATAACATCACATTCAAATACACCAACATCACACTCTTCATTATTATTACAGGCATAAACACCATCAGAACCTCTTTTAACAACAATTATGCTAATTCCACCATCCAAAAGTCCCTTAGCCAATTGTTTATATGAAGATTCTTCATCGTTGAATAATAATCTTAATTCCAATTCATTTATTAGCAAAATATCACACCTGTCCAATATAGGTTTCAGTTCATTCAAACCTTTTTGAACATATAACATTCCCGGATCAAAACTCAAAATAGTATCATTATTTAAATTATTGAGCAAATCTATTTGAGCTTTGAATGAATCTCCCACAAAGGAAGTATAATGCATGATTTTACATCTCATGATATTTAAAGTATTAATTTCATCAATAACGATATCGTCGTTAACTCCCGGATCAACATAAAGGCATCGCTCTCCCGAAGCATCGACAAATCCCAAACATTTTCCAGTATTTCCATTATCTGCATAAATCAAATTATTTGAGAAAACTCCATTTATTGCCAAGTTATATTCTATTAACTCCCCATCATCATCTTCAGCAATTTTACCAATGATGGAAGTAGATATTCCCAATTTAGATAATCCGACAATTGTATTTGCTGCTGACCCGCCAGGAGTGTCCTGACTACTTTTAACAAAACTTTCTTCATCAGCTCCCGCAATATTTTCAACAGAATAAATATTTCCATACTAAAAACCTTATTTTAACACATCTAATAAATTATAAATTTTATCTCCAAGTTTACCGCCAAAATTGCCTGCAGATATTCCAATTACCCCATCAACATCAATGGCTGCATCGATTCCAACTTTCAAAGCCTTAAACATTGCCTCTATATCTGTGGCATTAATTACTATTTCAGGAATATAATTAACATTATCCGGAACTTTAGACTCGGAACCCAAACGTTTCCTAAGAGACGGACAATAATAATGATTGGTTGTAGGTCCGATTTCAGGATAATTAGTTTCGGGTTTTGAAGCCGCTGAACAAACATCAAATGGTGTTGTTGCACCTTCAACTTCCATTATTGAATTAATAATTGCATCTCCCGCCGTTAATACTGCCTCAGGAGTTTCACATAAATACCAGAAGTTACCTCCCATTATTCCTTCATTAATTTTAAATTTTTCTTCAATCTGAAAATCAGGCACTGCAATCGGCACATTAATCATGCGACGGCCATATTCTTCAACAATCCATTCCCATCCGTCACCACAATGGCCTACAATATCCATCATTTCAATATAATCATCACCATCGCTTTCGGAGTAGTCAAATATTCGTGTAAATGGCTTAACCAATACGTCTTGTCTTAAACGATAAGATAATTCAAATGCAAATTTTTCTTTATCATCTCCACCTAACCAGTATTGGACTACAGCACCAAAACGACCATCAGGAGTTTCATCCTTACTTAAAAACCCTTCAACTCCACCTTCTACCCTGCCGATAACCGCACTTGGAGTAGAAGTGGAATCATAAGCTGCCCTTTTAACAATTTCTTCACTCGGGCCAGTTATCAAAGCTCTTACATATTTACCTTCAAAAGCTTCAAAAAAGGTATCTTCAACTTTATCATAAATCATTTTATCCAAGTCCTCCTATGTCTTCTCCACGAATATTATTTCTCATATATACACTTTCTTTTAGTATTTCATCATAGTTATCTTCACCAATGAGTTTAATAATAGGATAATCTCCATCATTAAACACTTCAAAGAATTTTAACTTGATTTCAGGATTTATTTTATACTCGCCAAATAACTCTTCCAGGTTATTTTGTGAATTATAATCATTAATAAACTGTAAAACTTTATTTTTATCATTATCTGCATAAATATTTGCTATTACCGCAGTTGCTATTGCACTTGGGGAAACTATTGCTATTTCAGCCACTTTAAGAGGATATTCATTTCCATTAAATGAAATGGATATTCCATTGTTTTCACGGGCAAACTGCAGCGGTTCCACATCAGTGATGCTGTCACCAATGTAGAGCATCTGATTAACATCAATATTGTCATTTTCAATTATATCATCAATGGCCAATTTCTTACCTAAACCACCGACAACATCAATTTCTTTAATTTTTTCGTAAATGTCCATTTTTGGAATCTCTTTAAAGAAAATTTCATCAAACAATTCATAATCTTTTGGATTTGCCAGAATTTTATTTTTATAGTCGGCAACTTTAGAGGATTCTTCATCATTTAAATATAAGTTATCCATATCAACTTTTGTGTAATAAGTATTTTCAAATGGGAATTCCATATAATTTGATAGTGCTTCGATATAATGGCCATAACTAGTACTGACTATATAGGTATTCATAGCTTCCTTCAAGTATTTTAATAGAAATTTTGAATCCCTGACGGCATAGATATTATTTTTTGAAAAATCAATTAAATCCTTATTTTTGAGATTTTCAAGAACAAAAAATGGCAAAATAAATTTTAATGTATTTCCCACCTTATAACCTTCTTTTTTGACAACATCTGCAAGATAATCATCATACAAACTGAGAATCTTGAATAATTCATCCCCATCTTCTATAAAATAAGCACACATTTCAAATGCATTATCATTTAATGTTAGTGGACCTTCACAGTCTGTAATAAAAGATTTTTCAAACATCAACTCACCTGAAATTAATTATTCTTATTGCGTCAATAGGACAAATCGCTTCACAATTTCTGCAGTAAATACAATTATCTTCAATGAACTCCACATGGTCATCTTCCAACACCAAAGCTTCAGTTGGACAGTTTCTCACACAAATTTCACAAGCCTGACATTTGGTTGATGATAAAGAGAAATCACCTTCCCTTTGCTTATAAAGATAAGATCTTGCATAATATAAATTTGAATCTTTACTATAGTAATAATCATCATAAGCCCCAATGGCATCAAATTGACATTGTTCTACACATTTACCACAATATACACAATTATCATTGATTGAAATTGGCTTAGGACCATTAAGTTCTATTGCATTAACCGGACAGACATTATAACATTCACCGCAAGCAATACACTTCTTGTTGTAAACCTCAATGTTTCTATCCATTAAATAAGAACCGAACAATTCATCAAAGTTATTAAGCTCAATACTTGAACCTAAAACAACACCCAATTCCTTTTCCATTTGACTGTTGACTTCGCACTCAATATAATTTTCAAAGTTTTGGTCATCAAATTCCAAAGACATTGATGTGGCAACTCTTTTTAAAACAGAATTCAAACTTATCAAATCAAGAGATAATCTTTTCATATCATTGTCTGCAATGCTAGACACAATATCAAATGATTTGATTTCACTATACATTTTATATGCTTTTTTACGTGAAGCATACCTTATTGCACCTGAAGGACATGAATGCATACATTCCTCACATCTTGCACAGTAGCCGGGATTTATATAAGGCAATTTATTTGTTCTTCCAACATTAATTGCACCTGTTGACGGACATACTCTAGTACAGGTCATACATCCAATACAATTTTTCTGATTAACAACAATCGCTTTACCTCCTTTAACAGTCTTAGGAAGCAATTGACCATACTTTATTGCATCGGTAGGACATACTCTAAAACAATATCCACAGCGAACACAGGTATCTTTATCGATTTCACTGTGCGGAGGATTTTTTCCGTCATTGAAAATATGAATAGATCCATTTTTACAAGCCTGTACACATGCCCCACAGGCCTTACATAATTTGATGTTAATGTTTGGAACTTCCTCCTTAATCGGAGGGTCCATTTGAACATCTAAAGAAATTGCATCATAAGGACATGCATTACGGCATAAAACACAACCAAAGCAAGTATTTTTAATTTTAACAAGACCATCAACATCATCAATATAAATTGCATCAATAGGACATGAACTAATACACGGCTTATCTGTACAATTTTCACATTTCGTATGATTAATCAAATAATCAACATCAACATGCCTTAACGGTCTTGGAGTTTTAGTATAACTATCAATCATAACACTCACTCCATCAAAATCTCCTCATTTAAATTAGATGCCTTCACAGTAGCATGAATAATTCTGTCATCCTCAAGTGAGAATTTAGCAATAAAGTATTTAATCACTGAGAAAGGACATGTCTGATAACATATACTGCATCTTAAACATCTGTCTTTGTCTCTAACAATCGTATCTTCTTTTTCATCAAATGAAATACATTTGGTTGGGCAATCAGGAATACATAACTGACATTTTTTACATTTATCTTTATCCCAATCAATAATCCTAATTTTAAGTCTGTTAACAGCATTGGAAATAATTTCAAAACTGATTTCATCATCAGGGATTATTTTAAGTGCTTCATCCCAAATATCATCCAAAGGAACATTATACTGGAGCAAACTATCCTTTTCTAGAGACCTTAAATCTTCCTCTTTGGAATTGATATAATCTTCCAGATAATTAACTGCCAAAAGAATCAAATCCTTTTGGTCTTGTAAGTTTTCAACAAATACTCCTTTCATTGCTCCGTTAACTGGACAAACATCAACACATTCACCGCATGCAATACAATTGAGCTGATCAACATGAAGTTTGTCATTTACAAGAGATATTGCATTAACGGGACATTTTTTCATACATTTTTTACATTTAATACATAAATAATCATCAACGATGTATTGTCTTTTGGAAGGGATTATATTAAATTCAGGTTTTATCAAATGATTATGACCACATTCTAAAGTTTTAGGGTCAGTCGGACATACTTCAGCACAAAAACCACAGCGAATACATGCTCCAGGATAAATTTCCGGATAAGTCATCCCCTCACCGGTTTCATCATCTTTTTCACGAACAATTTTTATAGCATTCGGTGAAGGACATGAAACTGTACAGGCCCCACAGCCAATACAATATTCTTTATTTACCTTTGGAAAATCTCTAAACCTTTCCGGCTTTTCAGCTAATTCAGGTAACGATTTAGCATTAGTAAATGCATCTGCCCATGCTTTTCTTGCAAAATCATATATATACCACATTAAAGATGACATTTACTTTACCCCACAAATATCAGTTAAATAAGTTTCACCATGTTCATTAGTAACCGCAACTCTTTCAGCACAAGCAACACATGGATCACTTGAAGCATAAGTAGAAATAGCATCAGAAACAGAAGCTACATCCCTAATCATATATTTGGCACATGAATCCATATTAGGAATACTTGGAGTTCTAATAGAAATATGTTTGATTAAATTACCGTTAGTTTCAATCGTATAAGTTACTTCACCACGAGGAGCTTCATTTCTCCATTGAGCATAACCTGATTTAAGCTCAACAGGAATACGAATATCCCCTTTAGGAATATTATCAATAGCTTGCCTAATTAAACTAATGGATTCTGGAATTTCATCAAATCTATTTAAAGTTCTTGCGTAATTATCTCCTTCTTTTCTCCAAATAGTTTTAAAATCAAAATAATCCTTGTAAGTATAGTGGTCTTCACGATAATCATATTTGATTCCAGAACCTCTACCAATAGGACCAACAGCCCTTCCCTTAATGGCTTCTTTTTTGGTCATTACCCCAACATCCTTACAACGAAGAGCTAAAGCAGGACCTTCAGCAAACAGTTCCCGGGTTCGCTCAAAACCTTCTTCAATCTTTGCAATATTTTCAAGAATAGGCTTGAAATGGCGTTCATCAGCATCCATCTTAACTCCGCCAACAACATTCCAACCCATGTTAACCCTGTTTCCAGTCAAAAGTTCAATAGCATCCATTGCATATTCCCTTAATTCCAATACGTGCATAAATAGAGTTTCATGGTCCATTGATTTGAAAAATGTTGAGTTTCCAAGCAAATGACTTTGAATTCTATCCAATTCGTTGGTAATGACTCTTAAAAATTGTGCCCTAGGAGGCGCTTGAACTCCACAAATGTTTTCAATTGTCTCAGCAAATGTTTGAGTATGTTCATAAGAACAAATTCCGCAAACCCTTTCTGATAAATAAATACCTCTCTGCCAAGTTTGACCTTCAATAATTTTTTCAATACCTCTATGAACATAACCGTATTCAATTTCTGCTTTAACAACTCTTTCACCCTCAGTTTGAAGTTTAAGTCGTATAGGCTCTTTTAAAGCAGGATGAATAGGACCTATAGGCAATATCATTTTTCTTCCCTCCCACGATTAGCAATAGCTTGAGGACCAACAGCAAGTATGGCTTCCAGGATTTCACTAGGTCTTGGAGGACATCCTGGAATTGCCGCATCAACAGGAATAAAATCAGAAGCCGGAGCATAAACATGACCTCCCTCCTGATTGAAGACATCTCCAGATTGCGGGCAGTTTCCTACAGCTACCACAATTTTTGGTTCAGGAGCTTTATCGTAAACTCTTTTTAAATTTTCTCTCCATTGTTCGGTAACGGCACCAGTCAACAATAGAACATCAGCCTCACGAGGATTATTGTGAACATAAATACCATATTGCTCCAGATCATATCTTGGAGACAATAGAGCAACAACTTCAACATCACATCCATTACATCCTCCACAATTTACAATACAGACATGAATTGAACTTTTCCTCACAATATCCTTAATTGAATCTAACATTATCTCCCTCTTTACTTAGAATTTTTTATTAATGCGAATACTTCTTTTTGACCTTCTTTTAAAACATCAGAATAATCCTGACCATCCATAATTTTTTGTGCCAATCTTTCCTTAAGTTCATCAGCATCCTCTTCTGATATTAGTTCCAAAGTTCCTATAAACCAACATAGTCTTAAATCAGCATGCAATTTCTTAATTAAACACTCGTAGTGTGAAGTTTCAAAGGTAGCATGGAATGCCAATAATTGAGACATGTCCAATTTATCAAAAAAGACATGTTCTAATTCTTCAGTCGTACAGTCAAAATCTTTTGATAACGGCTTTATAATATCTCTTTGACAAACATATGTTTTAACTATACGATCTTTCATTAATTCTAATTTTGCTTCATCATCCATTGAAATCACCATTTCAAGTGTGCTAAATAAACAATTATGGCTACCACTAAACCAATAGCCGTTTCTTTTCTTCCATAACCAGGTCTTTCACCCATGACAAAACCTGCCAATAGGAATCCAATTCCCCCAAGGATTATGCTGCCGGAATTTATACCCAAATTCCAACCAACAATAGATATTATGCAAGTTTTAGCATCTAACTTGCTATCAACAATATAAGGTTCGCCATGTAACTTATAGCTATACAATAATCCCCATATGGAACCGATAACAAACGTAAGTAAATATACTAAATAATTTAACATAATAATCTCCTTAAATTGGTTTGTAAAGTAATATAAATGAACATATAATTACTATAAACGTTACGAAAAACATTATTTTTTCTATATTCTCAACTGTATGTGCAAAATGACCCCTATTAGTTAGCAATACAAGAATAGCTAAAATCAATCCCAAAATTGGAATCGGAGCTAAAATTGTAGAATGGAGAATCGTTGCAAGTAATCCAACAACAATTATACCAATTGCAACCAGTGAAGTTAAATATACAATGACTTTTTGTGAACTCATCTTATCCCCATCCCTAAATCAATACCATTAAAACTGTTCCAACAAAACATACTGCTCCAATTGTTATTTGACTCATTACAGAATGATTTGGATTTAAAATTGGAGTTACTGCATTAATAAATCCTGTAATGAATGTTATTATAATCATTCCAATAATATAACCAACTACAGATAATGGTCCGAAGAATATTGTTAAGAAAACCCATAACATAACATACCATGAAATGGATTCTGAAAACATTATGAATCCCCTTAAAAATCCAAAGTGCTCTGTTTCAAAACCTGAAATTAATGCTTTGTCTTTTGTTATTCCAAATGGAGAGTATGGAGATTTTGACAATAATAACAAGAAAAACATTATAGCCGCAAGAGGTATTGAAAATACCAATGGACCATTCGTTGATTGATAACCAATAATATTTCCTATATTCATTGAACCTGTTTTTAAATAAACAAGGACAATTGCTGCAAATAATGGTAATTCAGTTGCCGCTGATAAAACAGCCCTTACACAACTTGCTTTCCCATAAGGTGAACCTGAACTGGATCCTGAGTTATGCTCCACAATTTTATAAACTGCATAAACACCGAATAAAATCAATAATGAATCATGGGCAACCGGACCTACAATCACACCAACAATCCAGATAGCAGCCAATATAAATACAATACCAATATAAAATGGCATCGATACTGTTTTTGGAAATGAAGTTTCCTTAAAGAAGAACTTTAAAGAATGCAATAAGTGCTGTATGATAGGCGGACCTGGCCTTTTCTGAACACGTGCCATTATTTTTCTATGCAAACCTAGAAGCAAACTTCCTGCAAGGAATGCAATAATTACATTGATTAAAATATCTGCCATTAAATTCATAATACCACTAATATCCAGTAAACGGTTCTTTCACCCTTTCTTCCACGTCTTCCTCTCTAGGTTTGGCCATTGTGAGTAGACCAAATGATAAAACCCAAAGTGGAATACCAATAATAGCTATTAAATAAACAATCCAAGCTTCAAAGTTAACAACCAAGCAAGTTAGGATAGCTATTGTTGATATAATTAATAATATAATACATAAAGTTTTATTTACCATACTCCCACTACCATAATACTAATAATAATATTTCAACAGCCCTTACAATAATAAACAAAGAACTTAAGTGAATAATAACAATAAATGGAGAACCTGGTGTTCTAAACATTTCTGCTTTACTTGCGAAAAATGGCGCCACACCACTTTCGCCCAATATACCAAGCAACATTAAAACTGCACCAAATACAACCATTGGAGTTGCAGGCATTTGTGATAACACGGCAAGACTTAAAGTTCCAGTTGATGCAAGAATAATTGCTGCTCCACCAAATAAAGGTAAACTACACATCATGGCAATTAAACCATATTGATAAGCTGAGTTTAAAACACTTGTTTGTTTTACAGCAGAAACAATACCAATATTCAGAATACCGACCAATGCCATAAATAATGTGAAGTTAAACAAATCACCAGTTATCATCGCACCAGCAGAAGCAAGACCACAAATAACTGATAAGAATCTTCTTTGTTTGAATTCTTTCTTGCCTACTTTAACATTAGTATTAGAAAGTTTCATGAATGTTGCTTCAACCTGTGTTTCAGTTTTACTAATTGCAATTAATAAAGTAAATACAAGCAGTACTGCAAATAAGAACAGATTAAGTGGTGTGACATACAATACAATATCACCCAATGGTATTGTACCAAATAAATTTCCTCCAAGCGTACCAAAATCCATTTTACCACTACTCCTTATCAATGTCCTCTCTCATAAGTAGCCCTATTAAACCAACTTTTGATGCTACTTTTAATAATAAACCACAAGCTGCCAAGAATAAACTAAGTACCCACAAACTAGGAGCAACAAAGAATAACACAAATCCAATAATCCATAAACACCATGCAATACCAGAAACACCGGCAATTCCATCAAGTATTAAAACAGGAAGTCCTCTTGCTTTTTTAGATAATGCATATAAAACTATTCCTCCACCGGCAACTGCACCACCGGTAAATCCAGTTAAAAATATACCATAAGCGATTAACACTAAAGCTATGAAATTCGGTGCAGTAGTCATGATTTCCATATCCAGTGCAAAGGGTTGCGGGAATAGGGAAGTTGACTTAGTTAAATTCCTGCGCGGATCAGCTTCAATCTTATGCATTTCTCTTGAAATCAATATTTCAGAAATAGCTAAAGTTTCTGCCAGTTCAACTACCAAACCCGGCAATATTAATGCTTCTGCCAAATCAGTACCTACTGCAGATACTACAAAAATCATTGCAAGGCCAATCAAATCAGTTAAAATAAGAATATGAATTTCTTCTCTTCTCATTGCTATTGCCATTGATCCTATAAAACCTACAATTAAACCAGCATAAATAGCAGGCAAATACATTGAAATAAATTCAGCAGGAACATGGGGAGGTATAAAAACCATCAGTTATCCCTCCTCAATTGTTTGGCTCTAGCTTTTTCATCATTGATTTTAACCTCACGAGCAAGGTTTGCAGAGTCATTTGCTGCCTTTTGAAGGTCTTTTTCAATGTCCCTTCTCTTCATAGTATAATTAACAGTTAACCATGAAGCAATGATAAATGCCATCATCAATATAGAAGATTCTAGAATTGTATCAAAACCTCTGGTATAATACAATACTTCATCAATAAGTCCACCAGGAGACGAATAAATTGATGTACCGAAATACGGTGATATTGATGATACCCATTGTGCCAACGGAGACATATAAGCCGTAATCATTCCCAATTCCTTAGAATTTTCAGGATATTGTGCATGAATAATTCCCGGTTCTTTTAATATTACGCCACCCCTATCATAAGGTGCTATCGCAAGACCTTCATCAATTTGCTCTTGAGGAGCCGGCCTTGTGTATAATTGATCAGAATTTAAAGCCATAGGGACAACAAAACC
>CACYVR010000015.1:10136-13286 GCA_902777885.1 uncultured Methanobrevibacter sp. | reverse complement strand
AAAAGGAAATAAAGTAATTTCAATACAATCAGATAATGAAAAACTAATTGCCCGTGCAATAGCTTAAATAATCATTTAAGCTATTTTTTCTTTTTTTAAGGAGTTTGTCAATAATTTAGATTTTTGATATTTTTCCTTATTTTTCTCATTTTTGTAATATTTGGTCTTTATTTCTTGTTTTAAGAATGAAATTGGTTGTTTTTTGTAGGTATTTTTGAGGGTTTTTTAGATCTTGAATCGTAATTTTTATTTAATTTGAATTGCAAAAAGTAATTTGAACATCAGGTTTTTTGTAAATTTCTGTAGTTTTATGAAAAACTTGTTGTTTTTGATACGGCGTACAGTCTATCTTTATGATGGATTATTGAGTTACTTATTGCATTCTTCGCTCAATATGCTGTGTCTTTTAGATTAATTAATCTTGTAAGGTTGTAAATGGTGTTTCTTAGTTGGATTTCGTTGTCTACTGCATTTTCAGTGGTTCCGATTAATTTCAGAACTCCATTATCACCTTTCAAAAAACCGTTAATGCCTTCACTTCTTGAAAAACGAGCTTTATAATGAATTTTATATCTTTTATTCAAGAATTTTTCAGTCATTTCGTAATTAAGGTCTGTAATGTGGAGTGTTAATTGTTTATGCTTGCAATTTTCGATATTTGGACAACCTTTGCAAGAATAAGTTTCAAAAAAGTATCTTTTTTTCTTGCAATTGTCTGGAAGACTGTCATCCTTATGAGGTTTTCTGTGTTTGAAGTTTTTAACCTTGGTTAATCTCATAAAACGACCAAAAGGACAAATATATCCATTTTTAACTCTTTTGAAATCTTTTTTTGATGAACCTTTTCTTTTTTCTTCATGCCCGTTTTCACGTCTTAATTTGTTATTGTGGTCTTCAGATAATTTTTTAGGCATAATTAATGCATTTATTTTATGTTTAAATACATAATAGAGATTTTCTATTGAAAAATAACCTGAATCAGCGATTAAAATGTGTTCACGAATTCTTTTTTGTATTTCGCTGTAGTTTCTTCTTTCTCCAAATTCTCTTTGCATTTCAATAAAAAGTTCAATTGTTTCAAAAATATCATTTAAGACGAATTTTAGTGTTTTTCTATCGTTTGATTGAGTTAACAACATTCCAGTCAATATTATATGGTTTTCTGTCATGATTTCCTGCAAATTGAATGCAAAATCATAAATTCCCTTTTTTGTTTTCATCCAACAAGCCTCAGGAAATGAAATAGAAACACTACCAGTTTTCCTTTCATTTAAAATCTTAGTATAAATGTCTAATTTACTGAATATGTTGGTATTGTAGAGATTAATCCTTTTTAAGATTGAATTAATTGTTTTGCACATTTCTTCATCATTTTTATAAAATTCCAATTTCTCTTCTAATCCATTTATTGTGCGATTAATAGATTTTGGTGTATTATTATGTAATAATTTCCATTTATTCATTAGTTTTAGTCTTTCTACTTCTTTTGGTGTGATTTTGTTGTTTCTGGATGCTCTGACGATTGCGTCTGTTCCATCAACAAATAATTTAACAAAATTTAAGAAATGTAAATCATTTAATAAGACCAATGTGGCTATAAAAACTTTTTTTATTACTTTTGCATCGCTTTTATTTAAAAAATTGGCGAATGAATTGCGTGATGGCTTTAATCCGCAAGTAACAATTAGAAGAAATTTGTTTTTCTTGCATTCTTCTTCCATTTTAGTATAATTGGCAATATCTATGCTAAAACAGTATAAAACTACTATTAAAAGTAGTGTTCGAGGATATGCTGGACGTCCACGTTTGGATTCGAATTCAGAATCCAATTGGTGCATTAAATTTTGGACCATGTTGCTGAATGCAAAATTGGTGATTGTTAACAACATTTTAGGGCAATCCTCCTTCTGTTTAAGTTTATTTAAAATACTGCCATCTTTATACTCTTTCAATTCCATAATTGGCATGAAAAATCAAAGTATTATTCAGTTTAAAGAATTATTCAGAGGTTTTAATTTTCAATGAAAATTTACTGAAGATTATGGAAATTTAGTGAAAATTAAATTAAACATATAAATTTTATCTAAAAAATTTTATAAATAATTCTTATATAATAATATGTAATTTAAAGTATTTATAATTATTTATATTAAATTTTAAGTAATATTAAAGTAAATAAAAGTAATTAAAATAATATACATAAGTTGTTTTAAATTTAAAGAATTTTAAAAAGAAAAAATTGTTTTTATTTTGGAGATTTTCCAGGATCTTTTCTCAGGAAAAAAATAAAAAATTGGCAAAATTAAAATTTCCACAAAAGGAAATAAAGTAATTTCAATACAATCAGATAATGAAAAACTAATTGCCCGTGCAATAGCTTAAATAATCATTTAAGCTATTTTTTCTTTTTTTAAAAACAATAAATCATCATTATATCTGTTTTTCAATCCCATCATCATAATTTAGAAATGACCATTTTTGTAATCTGATAAACTATAACAATAACCTAGTCAAACACCATCCAAATAATTAGCTTGATTAATTGTCCAAAAGCCATTTTTGTTTAATTTGTATGAAACTATTATAAATTTTATATATTAATATCAATGTCACAGTAAATGGAGTGACCAAAACTTTAGAGTTAATCAGTGATTCCAATGGCTTATTGTCCTATACAATATTGTATCTTTTAAAAGAAGATCAAAAAGCAACATGGAACATATATGATTTGCCTGTTGGTGAATACCCTGCATTTGCCGTATACAATGCTAATGAAAACTATGAAAGCGTTAATGCATCAGATGTCTTTAATGTAAATCCAATCAAGCCGTCAATTAATATCACAGTAGATGATATTAATATAGGAGATACACTTGAATTAGAAATATCTCTTCCTGATGATGCAACAGGTAATATTACTGTTGAAATCGACGGTAAAAATTACACTGCCCCAGTTAAAGATGGAAAAGCAATTATTTCTATTCCAGATTTAACTGCAGGAGATAAAGTTGCAAAGATATATTACTCTGGTGACGACAATTATGCACCAAGTGAAGATTCAGTACCATTTAAAGTTAATAAGATTTTACCAACTTTAAATATTGATTCTCAAGACATAACTGCAGATAAAGACGGTAAAATTGTAATAAC
>CACYVR010000015.1:0-10116 GCA_902777885.1 uncultured Methanobrevibacter sp. | reverse complement strand
CTGGCTTAAGCGAAGGTGTTCATGACATTAAAGTTTACTATTCTGGTGACGACAAGTATTTACCTGCCAATGCTACTGCTACTATCAAAGTATTGCCTGTGGACGATAAAAACGAAACTCCACAAAAAGAAGATAAAATTGATAATGTTAAAACTGGTTTAAGTGCAAATGAAACTGGTAACCCTATTGTTGTATTATTGCTTGTTTTAATTGCATTTGCTTTCAGTCCGTTAAGAAGATTTAAAAAATAAATTTTCTTAACTCCATTTTTATTTTTTAACTGAATTTATAGTTAAAATTTGATATTTATAAACCCTTTTTAAAAAAATCATGCATTTACCAATCTTTTAAAGATTCAAAAGTCATGTTTGCACTAAGGGGCGTTAAACTTGGTCTTTTTTCAACTATCAATGCATATCCATCACTTTCTTTCTCGTATTCCTTAACCAAGTCAGATACAATCATAATCAAATTGTCACTGTTTTGATTTTCCTCCAAGGGGTAGTTGAATATTTCAGCGCTCTTTTCATTGGTGTTGTCAATGACTTTTTTGTCAAGCATTCTGTGAGATAAATGTGTAATCTTAACTTCTTCAGATTCATAATTTGAGGGTACATTTAAATTAAATAAATCAACACCTTCAGGAAAACCATCATTCTTTATTTTCAATACCAGGTCGTGCAAAACCTTCTTTGCCAAAGAAAAATCATAGTCTATATACCATTCACCATTTTCATTCTGTTTATATGCAGTTTTAGGATCTACAAATAAGGAAACTGCAATTGCAGGAACACCTAAACTGACCGCTTCAAGGGCGGCGCAAACCGTACCTGAAGACGTGATATCGCAGCTGATATTCACTCCATGATTTATTCCACATATAACCAAATCGGGCTTTTCATCCATTACATAATCCGTACCCACAACAACACAATCTGCAGGACTGCCCGTAACGGAATAAGCGGAACTTCCATCTTCAAGATTGCAGGAATTAATTTCCAAATGCTTAAACAATGTTAATCGGCGCCCAACACTACTGTTATTTTTATCCGGAGCTACAACATATACATTGGCCAAATCTTCAACAGCCTGTTTTGCAGCCAATATCCCCTCTGCAAAAACACCGTCATCATTGGATATTAAAATTTTCATAGCCATCAAATCCCTAAAAGTCAAATAATGTTTTCTGTGTAATCTTTTTAATCTTTAAATTCTCGTTTGAATAGAACTTCTCTTTCAAATTTCTATTGATTTTATCGAGACTCTTATTATTTAATATGTCTTTTAAACACCTGTATGCATCGTATTTAGATACTATAACCGTATTGAAATCAAATGAATCCCAAATTAGATAAAATGTAGATATAATAGTATTTTTACTTAATTCATTTTTTAAAAAAAGCAGATTGTTATGGGAATCTTTGCTAATTCCCACATGATTATTCAAATCATTGATTTTCCATATGGGATTTAAATTCATGCAGAATACATTCAATTCATATTCAAGCATTTTCCTACATTTTTCTTTTTTATAAAAATACTTGGCCATCAAATGATTGTTTGATATGAATCTTTCATGGTTTTTGTCTTCAATGGCTTTATTGATATGCAGTTTGATAAACTCAACTGGTATTTTGTCAAGTTTTTTTCTGTAGTTGTCCATATAGAATTCATTGAATTCATTGAAATAGTAATCTTCGAAAAGATAATCGTTGAAAATATTAATTCTTCTTTTTTTGTTTTTATAAAATGTTTTGGAATTTGAAGAGAGATAATAACTGTTTTTAATTAGATTATGTTCAAATATTCTCTTTTCTATTCTTTCTCTCTTGCCTGAAGTTTTAAGACCGTGTTTTTTAAGCATTCTTTTTAGGGATTTTGTGTTGTGCTTTTTAAGCTGCTTTGAAAACTCATTTTTATTGGTTCTGTTAATGACATATTT
This sequence comes from uncultured Methanobrevibacter sp., assembly GCA_902777885.1. Lineage (GTDB taxonomy): Archaea > Methanobacteriota > Methanobacteria > Methanobacteriales > Methanobacteriaceae > Methanocatella. Next base: position 8,174 of record CACYVR010000015.1, on the reverse strand, counting down.
ATTTTCAATCAGATAATCCCTTAAATAACTTTCAGAAACACCATATTCATAAGCAGCTCCTTCAATAGCATTATCTATACTGGCATTACTCTTCAAAACCAGATATATAAAATCAAAGGTCAATTGTATTTCGGAAAAGTCATAACCCTTAGGCACATTATTATCATATTTTAAAGAAAACTTCTCCAAATCGGTATTATAGTCCATCATAATTAATAGTAATTTTATTTATTATAAGTTTTATATTTAATGGGCTTTTGGATATAACTTGATTCTAATTATAACAAATGGGATTGCCATAAGCATAAATATCATGGAGCCATAGAAAATGTATAATATATCAATCATATCGATTATTATGCCTCCAAGCATCGTTCCAACGAATATGCCCAGATTACACATAAAAAGGAAAATACCGTTTGCAAACTCTGGAGCGCCACGGATGGATGAAGTAACCCAATACTGTGAAACCGTATAAGCAGATCCGTCAAATATTGCAAAAACCATCAGAATACAGAATTCATAGAACGGCAGTTGTACAAGGCTTCCTACCCCAAACATTATTATAACAAATCCTATAGGATAAAAAAGAACTGTTTTATTACCATCTTTTTTAATAAAATACCCGAATAATGTTGCTCCAAACATCGATATTAAACCCATAAGCAATAAAGTGAAAAAGAGCATGTGAGCATCCAAATGAGTTACCTGGTCCAGATATGTTGGAATATAATTATATGTAATGCTTATTCCAACAACCATGCATAGAACATACAATATTGAGATTAGAAAAATTTTAGATTTTGCATGACCAATCTGCATAACTACAGGTTCCTTATTTCCTTCAAATTCAGGAATAAAGAAAAAAGTAAACACTAAAGCTATAACGTCAACCAGACAAAACCACAGCATTGATATTTGATATCCGTAACTCAATCCCAGATATGAAGTGACTGAAAGACCCAAAATACTTCCTGCAGAAAGGCCTAAAACAACCTTATTCGTATCATCAGGACTGATTTCACCTACAATGGTTAATGCAGAACTCACAATTATAGGATATAATATTGCAGGAATTATTCTAAAAATCAGTGCTATGAAATAGTTGGAAATGAAAAATTGAATCAAATTACACATGGCCGTTAATATCAGTATAATAATCATCAACCTCTTCTTTTCAAAATGTGAAAAAAGAGCTGGCGTTATTAAACTAGAAAATCCTAATGCTCCAGCAAAAACACTAGCATACAAACTGGCATAATAAATTGAAACATTGAAATAAATCTGAATTACTGATATTATGCCCACTAAACTCAGCAAGGTTGACATTGCAAAACATACCATGGATAGTGACCATACAGTTTTTTTAACCATTAATTATATTATTTGATTATAAATTAATATAAATTTTACTTGCACATTATTAAATGGAATATGGAAATGGAAAATCCAAAATTATTAAAACGGGTGTTTTTCTACAAATATTTCTAAAGAAATTCATCAACTGGAAGACAATTAATGAATTTCTTGAATTTAAAATCTAGATTGAATCCAGCAAATCATATAATTCAGGAATCACCTGTTCAAACTTAACTCCATATTTATGATTTTCATCGCCTATTGTCTTTTCAATTGATTTTTTGGTAAATTCTCCTGCGATTTTTGCAGCTGCAGCAGGTGATTTGCCAACCATTGTTGATCCGACAAATGAAGAAGCAAATACATCTCCGGTTCCGTGAGATACATAATCTATTTTATCATTGTAGACTATTTCAATTGAATCCTCTTCCTTATCCAGAACAATCATTCCCATTTCATTGTTTTCATTTTCGTAACCTTTTAGGATAACATACCTTTTAGTGAATTGGGATAGTTCCTTTGCCATGTCAAGCATTTCTTCTTTTGTGAAGTGTTCTTTCCACTCCCTGTGTAATATGAAGCAGGCTTCAGTAGTATTTGGAAGAATGTAATCTCCAAATTTACAGAGTTCACCCATCTCATCTGCAAATTCCTGGTCAAAACCGTTATAAAATTCTCCATGGTCTGCCATTGCAGGGTCTACAAATGTAAGGCCTCCTGATTTTAGTCTTGAATCAATAATATCTTTAATATAATCCAATTGTTCAATTGAGGCAATAAAACCTGTATATATTGCATCAAACTCTATTCCTTCACTTTCCCAATGTTTACGGATAGCTGGAAGATCTTCAGTTAAATCTCTAACAGTGAATCCTGTAAATCCTGCAGTGTGGGTTGATAAAACAGCAGAAGGAAGAATGGCAGTTTCTATTCCAAAGGCAGAAACTACAGGCAATGCAACTGTTATTGAGCACTGTCCAAAACAGGATATGTCTTGAATCGTTAAAATCTTTGTTGTATCATTCATTTTTTTCAACCAAGTTAGTTTATTTATCAAGGTTTATAACAGAGTTATTTAAACCACATGTATATTATAATTTTTTTAAATATAAACATTTCTACAATTAACTTCAATCATTATACATTTTTAATCAAAATCAATTTTTAGTTCGAATTAAATATAATAATAAAACTCATTTTAAATCTTTGAAAAAAAAATAAAATTTTGTTCTATTTAAATTTTAGATTATCAATAGCATTAATAAGTTCCCTCATATGTGCATCCTTAATATTTTGTGATATGAAACTATTTTCTTCAAAGTAAAATGCAGGAACGCCGTTCTGATTTAATGGAACTGTTAAGTAAGGTCCGCTTGTCGTGAACTCAGGATTATAATAGGAAATATTCTGAGTGCTTGAAGAAACATTTCTTCCATAAGACTCACCGACAGATCCACTTACAGGACTAAAGACAAAGGTGTTATGCTCACCATATGCTCCGCCATGGGCATGTACATCAAGAGCCATTTCATAACTTCCATTTACGATTTTAGGATATACATATTTCAAAGCCAATTCCTGACCTGTCTGTCTTCCGGGTTGGTCATCAGGATGCAGAGACCCATATTTTGAAAAATCTTCAGTTACATTGATAATGTAAACATCATAACAGTAGTTTAGATTATTCATTGTAGGAAGTATTTTGAGAAATGTCTTATGGGTATCATTTTCCAGAGGATGAACACCAACAACACAGGCTATTTTTTTGCCATTGGGATTTCCGATATTTCTAATAACTTCAACAGATCCTCCGTCTTGAGCGGAATTATTAGAAATAATCTCATGACTTACTTCAGCTTTAGTATTTAACGTATTATTATTATTTCCGGGCATGATTTGGGTAATCACCACAATAGCGAAAATAAGAATAATTACTACAAATATCAGATTTCTTAAATTATTTTTCCTTGTCATTAAAGAAATATTGATTTCCAAAATTAATAAATTTTGGCTTTTTAAGGATAATAAACTATTTTATAATTAAAATACATAATTTATAATATTACATTACTAAATTGGATTGGAAATCATGAACATCAAAAAATTAATTGGCAATACGCCGATGATAAAAATCAATTATGAGTATAAAGGAAAAATAAGCAGTATTTATGCTAAACTCGAATACTACAATTATACTGGAAGCATTAAAGATAGAATTGCTGCATACATTATTGAAAAAGAAAGGGAAAATAATAACCTAAAAAAGGGTCAGGCCATTGTTGAGGTTACAAGCGGAAATACAGGCATTGCATTTAGTGCTATTGGAGCACTTTACGGTCATGATGTTCATATATTTATGCCTGATTGGGCATCTATTGAAAGGAGAAATCTCATTGAAATGTATGGCGCTCATGTTCACCTAGTATCAAAAGAAGAAGGAGGATTTAAAAAAGCTCTTGAACTTGCAGAAGATTTCGCCCGAGAAAACAATGCATTTAGGCCGCTTCAATTTGATAACATATTGAATGTGGAAGCCCAATATAATTCTACAGGACAAGAGATAATTGATGCCGTTCCCCACGTAAATGCATTTGTATCCGGCATTGGAACCGGCGGAACCCTTATGGGAATCGGTAAAAGACTGAAAGAACATAACCCTGATTCCAAAATATTTGCCCTTGAACCGTCCACATTATCCATTCTCAAGATGGGAATGGAAGAGGGAAGCCATATGATTGAAGGTATAGGCGATGATTTTATTCCAGGAATTGTTCAAAAAGAACTGATTGATGAGATTGTTTTGATTGAGGACTGTGATGCAATCAACATGTCCAAAATAATAGCTAAGGAATTCGGTTTAGGCATTGGCATTTCCAGTGGAGCAAACTTCCTGGCAAGTGTTTTGATGGATAGTGATGATTACAATATAGCTACTGTTTTTGCAGATGACAATAAAAAATACATAACAACAAAATTATCCGAAGAAATTGATGCGGACAATCCCAAATTGATTTCCAACAAAATCAGACTCATCGATTTTGAAGTAATTTAATTTTTTAGATGTATATTTCTTCATCAATATTTTATTTTTTTACGAGTAGAATTAATTATATTGAAAGTTCATATAATAATTAATCATCTTTTTAATTTAGATTTAAAATTATAAAAGCTATATTCAAGATACTTTATCGAAAATGAGAAATGAAATATTGCAAAAAAAGTTTTTTAAAATTTTTATGAAAATGATGTTTTAGAATCTATTCAGATTCTTCATTTTCTTTTTGCTTTTCTTTTTCCTTTAAATTTTCAATTCCTATAATCATGACAAACCTCCCGCATTAAGTTTTTTAATATTATTTATGTTCTAGTGATATATAAATTTTTAGGTATGCCTAAATTTTAATGGATTTAAAAAAAATAATTAATCAAATAGTTCCACTAGCCATTCAGGCAAAATAGATTTGAAAAAGCCAATAACACTAGAATTGTAATCCAATTCATACTTAGAATAACTGTAAAATAACAATACCATAGCAGAAAATGCAACAAAGAAATTAATAATCATCATGGCATGAGTAGATACTATTAACAAATAATCAACATTCGTATCGCCCAACTGACCGCCCACTATGAAAATTGAAAAAATTAATGTATAGATGCCATTGCTTAAAATCTTACCGAATTCCTTACTAGTAGAGAGAAATGCACTTGCATCAGGCAAATTATCCACCTCAACCAATGTCAATACATATTTATTGTTTGGTGCAGAGAATAAACCCGCACCTATTCCCTGCAAAACACATGCAAAAAGAATAAAATCTAATTTAAAAAAATGCATAAAAGCATATAACATCATTGAAATGGATATGAATATCATGGCAATTCCTGAAATAATTCTTGGATCGAAGATTTTAGTAAGTTTACCTGCAAAACCGGACAACCCAATCATAATAATCGGAGCAATTAACAATATCATACCTACCATATATTCCCCATAATCATTGATGTAAAGTAAATGAAAAGTTAAGGCGGTAAACGCAATTGTTGTGGTGAAATATGCAGCCATGGCAGCATAATTACCAATCACATATCTTGCATCTTTTAATAGACTTAAATTATATATAGGATGTTCAGCTCTTCTTTCAACTTTAACAAATACAAATAAAAGAATAAAACTGATTATTATTGGAATTATCCCATAATCATCCAAAATTGTAACTCCATAAGTTAAAAGCACCATAAAAAGAAGATAAATTAAAGAACCCAGATTATCAACTTTTTGTCTTTCAGTAGCCCATTCTTTTTTAACTTTAGTAAATAAAAGCAATATGATAGATATAAGAGGAATAAAAATTAGAAATGCAACTTTCCAAGAAGTGAAATACATTGTAAAACCCATAAAGGAAGGAGCAATCAGCATTCCAATATATCCGGCAGATCCCACAATACCCAAAGCCGGACCCACTTCATCATCTTCCAGTTCATGCACAATCATCATATAAATACTAATTGATAATAATGCAGAAGATAATCCCTGAATTGCTCTTGAAATAAGAAATACATATGGATTAGATATAAATACGGATAAAAAAATTGAAAAAAACAATGCAAGTAAACTGTAAATGGTAAATCTTTTAACGCCATATTGGGAAATGATTTTAGCACCTGGAATACAAAAAGAAACTAAAGAACATAGATATATCAGATTAACCCACATCATCATATCTATATTAAAATTTAAATCTACAGCTATCTGAGGTAGTGCAACAACCGTCATATTACAAATTAACTGTTCAATCAGCTGAGATAATGCAGCTATTATTACAATTATTTTGTCTTCAAGATTAAATATTCTAGCCATAACTAATTATAATTATGCTTAATCAGATATTTAATCTTTATTAACCATTTTTCGTATTTTATCAAGATTATCATTAATGAAATCCTTATATTCCGGATTGGCCAATATTTCATATTGTTTTATGTTAGTTTTCTGATATGCCTCCCACATTACGGACTGCAGCTCATCAACGTCAGTACTTAAAATAATATCCAGCTTATTTTTTTGGACATCATTAAGATTATCCATATAGGACTGAATTATTGGTTTAAATTTTAAAACCAAATCTGTAGCTCTTCGGGCAAATATTTCAAGCAGAAATGGGGGAGCCAATGTAAATAACATTTGATACTCCTCAACATCCGCATAAGTAATTTTATCTTCAGTCATGTTTAATCAAAAGTTTTAAATAATAAAAAATATCTTATTTGGATCTAAAAGCGATAATTGAATTTTTCATGCCGTATGGAGGTATTACAATTTTTAAATTCAAGGATTTTACTAAAGCTTCCACACCTTTTCTTCCACCAGGAGCATATTTAAATGTGGTGTCAGGAATATATACCAATCCTCCAACTTTAATTAATGAAAATATATTGAAAATTATATCTACATTAATATTATGGCTTCTTTCAATTAAACTTTCATTTAAATTAATTAAAACAAAATCAAATGTACCCTTAATATTTTCTATATCCTCCAAACCAACCTGAAGTATATTAACATCAAATAAATGCTGATCTGAAATTAAAATTCGAGTTCCATAATTTTCAGTAGTATCAATTGCCAATTTAAGTTTTTCAACAATGATATTTTTATTTATTCTATGCTTTTGGTCCAGTTCTTCACTTAAAACCAGATCAAATGCATTATTCTCAACGCTTCTTAAAAATTTTAAATCTTCATTAACAATACTTGCATCTTCATGAGCCAAAAATACTAAACCACCGATTGTATCAATACCTTCTGTTTTAGAAAAGAACTTTTCATTTTCCACCAAATCCTCAAAAACAGTACCGTAATGACTTCTTAGCTCTGGAGCAATATTGATTATTGGAGCGGATCTGGCCATCAAATCCTTTGGAACGATAAACATCTTAAATGCGCCATTTGTAACAAAATTATACCTTTCTCTTCTTTTTTCTAAAAAGCGTTCAGGCTTCAAATAAGAATCTAAAATAGAATCAGTTTCGTGCTGTCCTGAAATTTTATCTAAAAAGTCAAAAGGCAAATGCACACCCATAGGATGGCAATTAACTTCAACGAGTACAGGACCATTTTCATCGATGATATATTCTCCATTAACTGCACCGTATTTAATTCCAATTGCATCATTTACATCATAGGCATATTCAATCAGTTCAGCTTCACCTATACTTAAGTCATTTATTGATTCCACTGAATCATAAACATAAGTTCCATCAGAATTAAATACTTTATTATACTTCCATATGGTGGTTATACGATGAATACCGTTATTCGAAACCGTATTAATAATATATTCTTCACCGTCAATATATTCCTGAATTATAAGTTCCGTAATGTCTTTACCGAACATATCCTTTTTAGTTAATAATTTCTCGACATTTTCAATTATTTCTTCCTTATTTGAGCATATACATACATTTGAAGAATTTGAATCATAAATAGGTTTTAAAACAACCTTATCGAATGGTTTAACCTCAAAATAATTTACAGCTTCCTCAATGGAAGAAATTCTTTTTCCCCGAATATTTCTAAGGCCTGCCCTTGCAATTTTTTTCTGCATCTTGTGCTTTAAGGTCATTGCCTCAATATTTGCAATCGGATTTCCTAAAAGATCCAAATCATAAGCCAATTTATTTGCCAATACAACACCACGTTCACTACCAGGAATGACCAGTAACGGATCTATTTTTCTAACGAATTCAAGGGTTTCTTCATATGAATCCCTTTCATGTATTAATTCATATGGATAATCAATTTCACCATATGC
>CACYVR010000014.1 GCA_902777885.1 uncultured Methanobrevibacter sp. | reverse complement strand
AAATCATAAACCAAATCCGTCTTTGAATTATACTGATTAATAGCTTCAAAAAAAGCAGATACTCTATCATTATCCTTTAATAAATCAAAATGATATGATGTTGCTTGAAATTTCATGAAAAAAAATAAAAATATTTAGTGAATATGGGAATGGGAATGTCCTTCAGGTTCACTAAATTCTTCTCCATTTGCAGTACTTGTTAATTTAACGTGTTCTACACCTTTAAGTCTCATTATTTTTTCAGTTAAATCACGTATTTCTGCAATATCTCCATTCACGACAACAATTTCCATACAATACTTATCAGTCATATGGATATGCATACTGGTATTTATTTCATTTCTAAAACTGTGCTGGATTTCAGCAAGATTTTCCATTACCCCTGTATAATGATGATCATAGATAATAGTTATTATCCCAATTCTTTCCCCTTCCATTGAATTCATCCATTGGTAACGGACAATATAATCCTGAAGTGCATCACGAATACCCTTTGAACGAGACTGATAACCTCTTTCCTTTAATACTTCATCAAAATCCGCAAGTAATTTTTTAGGTAATGACATACTTATTCTCATCATAAATATAACCTTAATTTCAAATTATTATATTATATTTATAATTTTAACTTATATAAATATTATGAAAAAATAGTTAATTAATAATACTTGAATAATAAATTTTATGTAAAAAATATTATTCTACAAGAAGATAATATTCGCCATCGGATTTATGGATGTGTTTTAAAAGTCCTTTGTTTTCTAAAGAGAGAATAATATGATACATTCTAAAATTGGTTAATTTCAAATCCCCATAAAGAAGATTGCCCTCCAAGATATATTTTGAGACCAAATTCTTATCATTAACTAAAGTTTTAATTAATTCAAATGATTCTTTTTCTTTTAAATTCAATTCTAATTCTTCCAAATCCTTTTTAGAATTTACAGTATTGATTTCCTTATCTGAAACCAACAGATTGATTTTAGAACCATCAAATTCTATTAACTTTTTATTTGAAAGGGAATTTAAAACCTGAACCAAATCATATTCATAGAAACTTCCAACACACAACTCTTTTTTCAAAGCACTTATAGGAATATTTCCATCAAATTCCACATCAAATATTTTGATTTGATTGAAAACAACTTCTTCTTTTCTAGTAATAGTAATCATATAATCAATAATTTATTTTATTAATATAATATTTGAAAATAATATTACTTAAATACTTTGTTAATTCCAATTGCATCTCTTTTAAAAACATTACAGATTTGAATTTTCATCAGTTTTGAGCCGAAATTTTTCAAGACCATGAAATTTAAAAAAAATAATATGATTCCATTCCTATCTTAACCATCAAAGCGAAGATTAAATAACACAAAATATTTAATAATAACATGATACTAACAATTAACTATGACTAAAATAAATAAAAATTTCTTATTTATAATATTGGTTATACTGATGCTTGCAGGCGTGATGACAACCGCCGCAGCATATACAGGAACTGGATTTTCGCACGATAAAAGCATTTCAGACTACAGTTCATTATCATTAAATGATATTTTAAATAAATATAGCGATACGGACTGCAAAGCAGAAGTGAAAGGTTTATGTACAAAAGTATCTGACGGAGATACTATTACTGTAGAAGGCGTTGGAAAGGTTCGTCTGGTGGGAGTCAACACACCAGAAAAAGGTGTTGCAGGCGCAGATACATCAGCTTATTTTGTTAAAAAATTATGCCTGAACAAAGAGGTTAGCCTTGACATTGACAACTCCAAACACACTGACAAATATGGAAGAACCCTTGCAGTAGTGATTGTGGACGGCAAAAACTTAAATGAAATGCTTTTAAAGGAAGGCCTTGCAGAAGTAATGTACATTCCCCCAAGTGAATTCAATCCACACAACTGGATGGGAGATAACACTCATGTGGCAAGCGGTTCATCAACCAGCACAAACAGCCCATCAAAAGACACATCAACAAGCGCTAGCGGCACATATATAGGAAACTCCAATTCCCATAAATTTCATTTTCCAAACTGCAAATCTGTAGGAAAAATGTCTGAAAAAAACAAAATAACATTTTCCTCCAGAGACGAAGCAATTAATCAGGGATATACTCCTTGTAAGAACTGTAACCCTTAAAATGATTTGAACTTAAAAATGCCAGCAATATTATCAACTATATTAATGACAAAAGGTTTAAATTACTAAAAGAACAATTAATAAATATCAAGATATATGGAGGAGTAACAATGGCGGATAAAAAATCACCTGCGGACGGCTGGCCAGTAATTAGTGGAGACTACATAGTGGGCGATCCAGAAAGCCCTGTTGCAGTAACTACTCTCGCTTCCCACATTGAAGCTGAATTATCCGGAGCAGCAATTGCAGGACCATGTAAAACAGAGAATTTAGGTATAGAAAAAGTTGTTGCTAATATTATTTCAAATCCAAATATTAGATTTTTAATATTGGCTGGTGCTGAAGTACAAGGCCATATTACTGGACAAAGTTTCAAGGCATTACATGAAAACGGTGCAGATCCAGATAAAAAGAAAATCATCGGTGCAACTGGTGCTATTCCATTTGTAGAAAACGTTCCACTAGAAGGTGTTGAAAGATTCCAGCAACAATTGGAAATTGTTGATTTAATCGATACTGAAGATATTGGAGCGATTCAATCCAAAATCAATGAATGTGTGGAAAAAGACTCAGGAGCTTTTGAAGCCAAACCTATAGTGATGGAAGTCGATGAAGAAAACCAAAGATTAGTAATCGTTGACAAAAAAGAAGAAAAAGAAGATGAAGATTAAATGGGATTAATCCCATTTCTTATTTTTATTTAAAAATTAAAAAAAAGAAAAGATTTAAGCTTTTCTTTGAATAGTAGCTATTGCACTTTGTGCACCTGATTTTACATAACCACTTTCGTCATCAAGTAATTTTTCAAGTGCAGGGATAGCTTTTTCATCATCCAAATTACCTAAAGCCCAAGCTGCTGCACCTCTAACTCTCCAGTCAGGATCATCCAATACATCAATTAAAGGATCAACTGCAGCAGGACCCATACGACTTAAAGAAGTAGAAGCTTCTCTTCTAACTAATTTATTATTATCGCTTAAAGATAAAATTAATGGTTGAATAGCTTTTTCATCGCCAATAACACCTAAAAGATTTGCAGCATGCAAACGAATATTTTTCTTTCTATTTGATAAAGCAGAAATTAAAGGATCAACAGCCTCTTCACCTTTTAATTCCAATGCACCCATCGCATCTTCAACAACAAAGTCATCTTTATCATTTAATTTTTCAATTAATTCATCTATTTCTGACATATTCATCCCTCAAATATAACAATTATTAAATAAATATATTATTTATAATTATATGTATAAAAGTATTTTGATGATATACGAACAAACGTGAAATAATGTATGATATTGCAATAATAAGTGGAGATGGCATTGGAAAGGAAGTAATGGAGTCAGCTGAATTTTTACTGGATAAATTAAATATAAATTTTAATTTTAAACATGCCGAAGCAGGTTTTGAATGTTTTAATAAAAATGGAACAACATTACCTGAAGAAACTGTAAAAATAGCGAAATCAAGTGATGCAACACTGTTTGGTGCATCAACTTCAACTCCTGGCCAGCCAAGCCCAATAATTAATCTAAGAAAACAGCTTGATGTATATGCAAATTTAAGGCCGATAAAATCTTATAAGGGAGTTAAATCAATTGAAGACAACATTGACTTCATAATTGTACGTGAAAATACGGAAGGCCTATATAGCCAGATTGAATATGGTGATGATAATCAAGTGATTGCCGAAAGAGTTATTACAAGGAAAGCTAGTGAAAAAATATCTGATATTGCATTTAAGTTAGCCAAAAGAAGAGAAAAGCAAAATAAAGTTACTTGCGTTCACAAAAGCAATGTCTTAAAAAAGACAGATGGTGTTTTTAAAGAATCATTTTATAAAGTAGCTAAAACGTATCCACAAATTAAAACAGAAGATTTTTACGTTGATGCAACAGCAATGTATCTGATTACGAATCCATTGGACTTTGATGTGATTGTTTCGAGCAATCTGTTCGGAGATATCTTATCCGATGAAAGTGCAGGCTTAGTCGGAGGCCTGGGCCTTGCCCCATCAGGAAACATTGGAGATAAAAATGGATTATTTGAACCTGTCCACGGTTCAGCACCAGATATTGCCGGAAAAGGCATAGCCAATCCATGTTCCATGATATTATCAACTGCCATGATGCTTGATTATATTGGCGAGAAAGAAACTGCTTTAAAAATAAATCATGCAGTTGAGGAAGTAGTTAAAAAAGGCAAAGTATTAACTCCAGATTTGGGAGGCAAATCCAAAACTATGGAAATGACAGAAGCTATTGTGCGTGAGGTAATCTAAATGCTAAATATTACAACATTTCTTGATGCAAATTCTAAAAGATTGGATAAGAAAGTACTGTACAATCCCAAAAGTGGCGAGAAATATTCTTCAGGAGAAATCTTATCAATAATCTCTGGAATCGGACGTGAATTAAAATCATTAGATATTCATAAAGGAGATAGAGTTGTAATCTATTTGAACAATTCCTGCGAATATCTGTTTTCACTTTTTGCAATATGGAGAATTGGAGCAATTGCAATACCGACAAACAGAGTATTTACAACTACAGAATTGGAATACATCATTAGCGACTCACAGGCTAAATTAATGATTACTGATGATGAAGCGAAAGATGTTATTGATATTGACACATATATTCCACAAAATCTAAATGAATATAAGGATTTTGAAGTTTTAGATGCCTGCAATACTGATTGGGACGATTTATGTCAACTGCAATACACTTCAGGTACCACAGGCAAACCAAAAGGTGCAATGTTAACGCACGGCAATTACTTTACTGCAATACATAATGAATGTGATGTATTAACTCTAAAACAAGATGACATATTTTTAGGAATTTATCCAATGGCTCATGTCGGTCTTTCATGGGCAATAGCTGCTTTAAGAGCGGCAGCTTATTACATTTTAATTGAGCAATTTGATTTGGATGAATATTTGGAATTATGCGAAAGTGAAGAAGTGACCGTTTTAACTGGAATGCCGCCGGTAATCCATTCACTTACAACAATGGATAAAACAAAAGAATTGAAAACCGTTCGTGAAATAATCAGCGGTGGAGGGCCACTCCATAAAAAGATATGGAAAGAATTCCACGAAACCTATAAAATTCCAATCATTAATGCTTACGGACTATCAGAAAGCATAGTAATCGGAACGGGCACAGTAATCAGACCAGAGGATTATCGTGAAGCGGACAGATTTGAAAGCGTAGGTCATCCAGTATGTTTTTCTGAAGTAAAAATCGTTGATGAAGTCGATTCAACAAAAACCATGGAAAAATACGAACAGGGAGAAATTGCTTTAAGAGGACCTGCTATTGCAAAAGGATATTGGAAAAGAGAAAAACAAACCATTGAATCTTTTTTAGATGATGGTTGGTTTTTAACTGGAGACATTGGTTATTTAGATGAAGACAATCGTTTATTCATTACTGACCGTAAAAAAGACATGATTGTAATGAGCGGCTGGAAAATCTATCCTACTGAAGTGGAAGAAGTATTGATTAAATATCCGAAACTTAAGGAAATAGCCATTTTCAGTATTGGAGATTGTCACAGGGGAGAAATTCCAGTAGCTGCAGTGGTTTGGAAAGATGAACCTGATCACGATGGTTTAATCAGTTTTGCCCGTGAAAATCTATCTAGATATAAGGTTCCTCGAAAGATTTATGATTTGGACGAACTTCCAAGAGTTAACGGCTGGAAATTGCTCAGACGAGAATTAAGAAAAATGTTCAAAAATTAATTAAAGTTAGAAATTAATCTAACTTTAACTATTTTGTTGCATTGCACTTAGCATATATCATTTTTAATTTAAATATTTAAATCATTTAGCCATGACCTGAAGGTAAAATTTATTCAAAACCAATAAAAACTAATTTAAGAGTTTTAAAACAATACAACATTTGATTTTATACGAATAATAAAACCTTCAATTTAATGTTTAACAATGTATTATTTAAGTTAGATAGAAATTAATCCGGTAAAAAAAAGATTGGTGGGTAAAATTGTCCCCACAAGTAAAAATTCTATTTAACAATCATTGTTCCAATACCATTAGTGGTGAAAATTTCAAGTAAAATAGAATGTTTTTTACGTCCATCAATGATATGACATGATTCTACACCATTTTCAATAGCCCTGACACAAGTTTCGATTTTTGGAATCATTCCACCAGAAAGTATGCCTTGCTCTATTAATTCTGGAACTTCACTAATCCTAATTTTTGGAATTAATGAACTCGGATCATTAGGATCTCTTAAAACACCCGGAACATCAGTTAAAATAATTAATTTTTCAGCACCAACAGCACCTGCAACTTCACCTGCAGCAGTATCCGCATTCAAATTAAGACTTGTTCCATCTTCTGCAATACCTACTGGAGAAATTACTGGAATATAATTATTTTCAACAAACATGTCAAGTAAATCTGTGTTTATGCAGTCGACTTCACCTACTAAACCCAAATCAACTTCTCCTTCTATACCTTCAATTTTGCTTGCTCCTTTTTTGTGAGCGAAAATTAAACTTGAATCTTTACCTGATACACTAATTGCATCACCGTCATGTTTAATTAAGTTAGATACAATTTCAGTACTTATTTTACCTACAAGAACCATTTCAATAATTTCCATAGTTTCTTCATCAGTAACTCTTAAACCTTCTATGAATTCAGGTTCTTTTCCTAATTTATCCATGGAACGGGAGATTTCCGGACCTCCTCCATGTACAATAATTGGTCTCATTCCAACATATTTGAGTAAAACAGTGTCACGTGCTGTGGAAGACGTTGCTTCATCATCAATCATGGCATGTCCACCATACTTAATTAAAATCTTTTTATTATGAAACTTTTTAATATATGGTAAAGCTTCAATCAAAACATCAATATCCTTCATTTTATCACTACTATTAAATATGTAATTTAATGATTAATAAGTATTTATCTGAAAATATCCTTAAAAAAGTTATATTTATCTAAAAAAATAAATTAGGAGTAAAAAAACTCCCTATAATCCACATTTGAATTTGAATCTGTACTCTTGGTTAACAATTTCCATTCCTTCAAATGAACCTTTTAAAATATCTGCAACTTTTTGTAAGTCTTCAGCAGTTATTTGACTACCATTAGCTACTGGAGAGAAAAAAGTAATTTCATCATCAGTAATGAGGTAGTTTAAAAGTTTTGTATCTTCTTTTTGATACTTTTCTACGATTGCTAAAATTTCTTCTTCAACAGCTTTATCGAGGTTTGCCATAATATCACCTTAATACATAGTTAATTAATTTAGTATTTAAACTTTTATATAAGTTTAGATTTTAATTAGATATATTCCGGTTAAAAAAGACCATAAAATTAATGGATATACAGACAATCGTTCTAAAACAGGCATGTAAACATTTCCCAGATTAAAAAACATTATCCAAAATGCAGCCAATCCAACAACCCCTAAAATCAGCGTTATTTTTTGGTAAGTTTTGAATTCATCCATTGATAGAGCAGTCAAAACAAGTAAAATATTTCCTCCCAAAATTGCCATTACAGCACCTAAAGTATGATAACCTGAAGTTAGAGGGTTTCCTCCGTGAATTAAGCCAACGATAATAACGCCAAAAGAAGTAATCAAAGTGAAAATGTAAAAGACCAATCTATTTTTAGATATGAAATCCTTAAACTTAGAAAAATTACCGAATATCAAAGTCAAACCAATCAAAATGAATGCTGAGTTCATTAACCAAAATAATGGTGAATCGGAATTTGGTATTCCGAGTGCAGAAATAGTATTGAAAATATAAGTATCCGCAAAAGAAGCATTGAAAAAAGCTGCAGAAATTGCCTCAGCAACCAGATAATACAAACTGCCCAAAATAAATATAATTCCCGCAACTTTAGTCTTCATGATTAAATCCCGAACTTTTTATTAAAATACTTTTCTCTTAAATCGAAGTTTAATTCATCAATATCTGCACCAGAAATAGCTTTCTGCAATGTTTTATATGAAATTTTTTTAGGTACAGTAATATTTGTAATATGGGATTTTGCCCAAATATTATCAAATCTTTTCTTTAAACTTCCAAAGTCAAATTTATCCAGGACATTTTTTAAGTTTATTACATTTGCCTCATTAATGATGTCATATGAAGCATAAGTCTTTGAATCCATCATTATAGGATTTAAACCTAGAATAAATCTTTGCAGGTCATAATCAAGGAATGATTCATAATCCCCATCATATGCATAAACATGAGCCTTTGCAGACAATGCATCAATGAAAACTAAAAACTGATTAGCCATCAATGCTCTTGAAATAATTTCATCACAGAAATTTAAAGCTGTCTTAACATCGTCTTCAGTTGATGATTCCACATAAGTTTCATAATCTTCAAATCTGAATGCAACAAGTGCAAACATGTATAAATCTATCCAAAAGTTTTCTTTTAGGAATTCTTTTGCCTTATCTGTTAATTCATAATCTCCTGTATTTTCAGCTAAAACCGGCAATATTCTTTCAACAAGTTCTTGTTTTTTTCCAGAAACCTTCAAACCATTTTCTTTTAATAATTCTTTTAATTGAGTAACAGTATATTTTTTAGAAATACTTTCAGC
This sequence comes from uncultured Methanobrevibacter sp., assembly GCA_902777885.1. GTDB lineage: Archaea > Methanobacteriota > Methanobacteria > Methanobacteriales > Methanobacteriaceae > Methanocatella. The sequence continues at coordinate 2,812 of CACYVR010000014.1, read as the reverse complement.
AGTTACACTTTCCCCCTCCCCTGCAAGGTATCCGTTTTCAACCAAATAATTTATACAATCCTCAGCAGATGGAAATGTACCGAAATTACCCTGATTTAAAATATCGTCGAGTTCATAGCCACTATTTAAAAAATTTAAAACATTAAAAACTTCTAATTTTTGTTCACTCACTTAAACACCTTTTTACTTTTAAGTAATATTATTATTATTTGTTTTTAGTTAATTTAATACTTTGCTTAGAAGTTTAATAAAATCTAGAAAAATACACAAGAATATTTGATTATTCAATAGTGATGCAATGGAACTTTCCCAGAACAATTTTACCTCCCAATTATAATATTTATATGACCTTATTTTATTGTATAAAGATAGAATATTGTAGCAATTTAGACTATACTAATTTATAAACCTTAAAATACAATATAACTAATTATAAAAAAATTAAAAAGAAAAAGGTGATAATAAATGTATGAAAAAAATGACGACAAAACAAGCTATTCATTGATTGAAAACATGTTTGGCGACTATAGAAAAATTGTTGGAAGAGCACCCAGTGAAGTGCAGAATATAGCAAGAGTTCATAACATTAGCGCCACCATCTACATGACAGAAGATGATGAACTGATTTCATTTTCTCTGACAATGGACGACATTGGAAATGCTGAAATGGAAAAATTAAAGAAGTATGGTGAGGAATTATATGAATTAAATGGAAAATTAGTCTGTATTTATATTTTAGGCTCTACACACTCAAAGTTTAAAGCAACAACAGAAATTGAATCAGAAGCTCCTCTGCTAATAAATGTTTCAATCATGAAATACTCAAGTACATACGATACACTAAGGCATATTGAAAGCTTGGTCGAAAACCGTAAAAAACTAGATAGAGAGGATTTATTCGCATTAAAGATGATACCATCAATGGGACCACCAGAAGATAGAAGAAACTTAAGAATAGAATGTCTAAAATTATGGAAAACAATAATTAAAAAAGGATTGATAAAATGAATGAAGAAGAAATAAAATTAATAAGAAAAGCTTTTAGAGAGGATCGCAAAATCATTGAAAGAGTACCTGATGAAATGAGAAAAGTGGATAAGAAATTTTATCAGGGAGGGTCTGTCTATATGACAGAGGACGGAGAACTTATTGATTTGGAAATTCAGGAGAGAGATTACGATATCGAAGACCATGTAAATTATATCGAGTTTGCTGAAGCTTTGTATGAAAAAACCCAAAAAAGAATAAATGTCTATGTCTATTGTATCCCATCAGTAAAAATAAAAATCCAGCTTTATGAAATACCCTCTGATGCGGATTTTAAAATAAGATTGGCCCAGATACAAAATGGATCAAAGATAGAGCGACTTAAATCAAAACTTAAAATATGAATTTAGAAAAAATCATGTTAGAAATGGAAACGGTTTAGTGTTTGTACGTGTTTACCCATAGCAAATAAAAAGGAGTTAAAACAAATTGGAAATAGAATAGATTTTCTTCTAACATGATTTTACGTGTTTTTTTCGTATGTAGGTTAAATATGTTATAAGTGATATATGCAAATAATTTTCGTGTTTACACTAAAAGGTGTTAAAATGAAAACAAATACTTTTTCAAAGTTTTTTTATGCCTCACCCCATTTTCACAAATGTGCTTTAACCACATGATAAACACATTGTGTAATAATATGTTGTGTATAAGTAGTATATAAATATTGCTGATTCATAAAAATTTACCCATGAAATAAAAATTCTATTATTCGCTTAATATTCAAATAACAAAGTAAAATTGCTCTAAAAAGAAACTTACTAATTTATAAATTATTAAATACAATAATAAATATTATAATCAACTTAAAAAGAGGTTAGATTAAAATGGATAAAGAAAATATAGAATACAAAATTCAAATAATAAAAGATGCATTTGATGAAAAAAGAAACATAATTGGTTACGCACCCAATGAAATGATTAATGTAAATGAAGACTGTCATCAAGGGGGCGATATATTTATAACCGATAAAAATGAATTGATAGATTTGGAATACCAGGATTTTGATGAAGCAGAACTTGCAAAATATGTGGAACTTGCAGAAGAGCTTTATGAAAAAAATAAAGTGCAAATATCAATTTATGTTTTATGTCCAAGAACTGTAAGAATACTTGCTCCAGAATGTAGAATCAAATCAGAAGCCACATTTACCATTAAATTAGCATGTTGGGGTGGAAATCCAGTATATGATATGTTATTCCAAATAAAAGAAAAAATCGAAAAAGGGATATGTCTAAATGATGAAGACATTTATAATCTTGAAATGATTCCAATAATGGGTCCGAAAGAAGAAAGAAAAAATTTAAGAATAGAATGTCTAAGGCTCATGAATAGAGCATTAAGATAAATCTAAATTTCCCATTTTAAAATGGTTTTACCGAAGTCTGAAATATAATCTTTATCAAAAGAAGTTTTTAAGTCATCTATTGACTTTACTTCACAGACATTTGTAATTAATTTAGACAAATAGCTGAAAAGTTGAGGACTGTTTTGAAGGATATTGACAACACCTTCAAAATCTTCTCTTTCAGAGCGACTATTACCCTGCAAAGTTAATCCCTTTTCTAAAATCATACGTGTATTGATAGGTATGGGATATTCACTTACACCAAACAAATTTATTGTACCCTGAGGATTTATCAAATCAATAATCTGTTCAATAGCTGATTGGGAAGCTGCAGACCCCACACACTCGAATGCATGGTCAATTCTTAAATCTTGTGGAACATCATGTATCAAATAAGCATTGTCAACAAAAGAAAA
>CACYVR010000013.1 GCA_902777885.1 uncultured Methanobrevibacter sp. | reverse complement strand
TTTCCGAAATATTAAATTAGAAAATTGTGTAAAACTAATTTAATATGTTTGAAGAGTATTATGGACAATAATGTTTGTCGAAGCGATGCATTTTTAGGTAATCCTAAACTTTACATCACTTGTTTTAATGTTTGATTTAGTAGTATATAAAACTTTCCATTTTTTTAGGTTATCCTAAATTTTAACAATATTTATATATCATATTAATTTAATATAAAATCAAGTCTTAACTTTGTTAAGTTCTAAAAAATAAGGAGAAAAAACATGTCAATTTATGATTTTGAAGTAAAAGACGGTGAAGGAAACATGGTTTCCTTAAGTGAATATGAAGGCAAAGTGTTATTGATTGTAAATTCCGCAATAAAATGTGGTTTTACTCCACAATACACTGAATTAAATGAAATTGAAGTCTGCCGTAACAAATGGTTGGTGCCTTACAAAATATTTGATAAAATTGACGTAAACGGTGAAAATGCAGACCCATTATATGAATATCTTAAAAACGAACAGCCATTTACAGACATTACCGGTAAAGGCGCAACAAAACTTAAATTGGTTTTAAAAGCTGTAGACAGACATTATAAAGATAATAATGATATTAAATGGAATTTCACCAAATTTTTAGTTGACCGTGAAGGTAATGTGGTTAGGAGATTCGAACCTACTGAAGACTTGGGTGATGTAAAAGACGCCATTAAAGATTTATTGTAATTCTAGGTTGTTTATATGGAAAAATATGATATTGTAATTGTAGGTGCAGGACCTGGTGGCCTTACTGCAGGAATTTATGCGGGACGTCAGGGAACAAAGAATTTGATTCTTGACAGAGGGTTTGCCGGCGGATTAGGCCGTGAAGTTCCGGAGATGGAAAACTATCCTGGCTTTGATAATGTTTCAGGATTGGAATTAACTGAAAAAATGAAATCACAGGCCGTAAAAAACTGTGAACTTCATGAAAATGAGGATGTATTGGAAATCATAAAAAATGATGATGAATACAGATTCACAGTTAAAACGGATAAGGATTCATATTTAAGTAAAACTGTGATTTTAGCAACCGGAAGCTCCCACAGACATCTTAATGCTAAAGGCGAAGAAGAATTCAAAGGAAAAGGTGTTAGTTATTGCGCAACCTGTGATGGATTTTTCTTCCAGGGAAGAGACATAATCATGGTGGGTGGAGGAAACAGTGCTCTTCAGGAAGCATTGTATCTAAATAATTTAGGCGCCAATGTTACATTGGTTCACAGAAGAGATGAATTCAGAGCTCAAAAGCACTTGCAGAATCAAGTTCATGAAGAAGGCATCAATATAATTTATAATGCTGTTGTTGAAGAAATAAAAGGTGATATGCTTGTTGATACTGTTGTTTTAAAAGACACGAAAACAGGTGAGTTAACTGACTTATCTATAAGTGGAATATTCATAAGTGTTGGTTATATTCCGCATACAGAACTTGCAGAACAATTGGGTGTTGATTTGGATGAATCTGGCCATATAATAATCGATAAGGAACAAAAAACCAATGTTGATTATGTATATGCAATAGGTGATGTATGTGTTGGCTTAAAACAGTGGGTTGTGGCATGTGGTGAAGGTGCAGTTGCAGCAACTTCAGCATATCATGATTTAAAAGATATTAACTAGAATTTCTGTTTTTTTAGAAATTTTAGTTTATAATTTTATTTATTTTAACTTTTTTTCAAGAATTCTATTGAGCATAAGCTTAAGAGATTCAATACTGCCGATGAAAATATATGTTGATTTTTAAGATTATTTTCTGAATATTTCGAATCCTGCCCTTAACAGTACTAATGCAGGATAAATCTCCAATCTTCCAGTCCACATATTGAACATACTAACTATTTTTAGTATTGGGTTCATGGTATGGTTTATTATTCCTAGTTCTAAACCATTGTTTCCTTGAAGTGACATTGATGCAAATAGGCTTTTGAATGGATCATATCCGAATAAGCAGAATAATGCCCATGTAATAAATATAATTATCATGTAAAGTACAATGAATTTTCCGGCTTCTCCAATTGCTTTTTCAGATATTACATTTCCATTAAGTTTTACGGGTATAATTCTTCCTTCTGGAGATAAAATTTCTTTTATACTTGCATATATTCCTTTAAAAAATGTTATCGCACGAACGAGTTTTATCGCACCTACTGTGGAACCGCTTGAACCACCAATTAGCATTAAAGCCATTAAACATATTATAACAAATGCCGGCCAACTTGCCATCGCATCCACTGAAGCTACACTGGCACCAGTTGTTGTAATGACGGATGTTACTGTGAATACCAGTTCCATTGGAATAATGTCTGAAACAAAATAAAGCATTAAACTAACAATTGCTATTACAGATATTAGTACTTTAAATTGCAAATCTTTTATTAATGATTTTCCTTTTGTTTTTATTATTTTATAGTGTACTAAAAAGCTTGTAGCACCCAATATCATTATTATTATTGAGATTAGATATATTAAATCATTTTGGTAATATCCCATATTTGCATTCTTAACCCCCATACCTCCTGTTGAAATGATACAGAAAGTATTACAAACAGCATCAAAAAGAGGCATTCCTGCCAAAACATATAATATTATTCCTGAAAGAGTAAATATTCCATAAATTTTTAAGGTTTCTCTTGTTGTACCTTTAATACTTGGTTTTAATTTATCATCGCGGGCTTCGGATTGGTAAAGTTTTGAAGATATCGAACCGGGCATAATGAATCTAAGCATAACAACAATTACTCCTAATCCCCCAATCCATTGTTCTAAAGCTCTAAAAAATAGTATACTATAGGGTAATGCCTCCACATTTTCAAATATCGTTATTCCAGTTCCAGTTAATGCTGAAACACTTTCAAAAACACCATCAATAATAGGAATGTTTGTGGCTAGTGTAATAACAAGCCCTCCAATAATACCTGCCCATAGCCATGCAAAAGATGAAATCATCATCCCATGCTTTAGCCTTATTCTTTTAGAACTATATGAATCGAAGTATTTTACAAATAAAAAACCTAATATGATAGAAATTGCGCTGGGAACAATGAAACTGACTACATCAAATTCAAAAAAGATTAAATCTATTATTAATGGAATTAGACACATTACTCCAATTCCAATCATAAGTATTCCGAAGTTTCTTGCAACAATTTTTAAATCGGTTCTAGATATATACCTCATCAATTATAATATTAAATGAAAGATATATAAATGTTTTAGATTTATGTTTAAAATAGAATTTAATATATTCATTTTTGTAAAGAAAAAGTTTTTGAACTAAGTATTTAAAATAGTAATTTTCAATTTAATCTATTGTAATATCTGAATCATATTCTACAGATTTTAAAAAAAGATTTTAGAAAATCTCATAGAGATTTTCTTTAGATTAATTTTTGAATTTCTTCACGAACGATTTTATTAACCATACCGCCATCGGCTTTTCCTTTAAGCTCTTTCATACACATTCCCATTAAAGGACCCATAGCACCCATTTGACGTTCCTTAACCATTGATTCATTGTTTTTAACAATTCCTGCAATGATTTCAGCCACATCACTTTCACTTAGCATGGTTAAATTGTTGCTTTCAGCTATTTCTTCAATATCTACATCAGGAGTTTTAATTGTTTCAATAGCTAATTTACGCACACTGTCTTTTGCAATTTTACCGTCAGCTAATAAAGTGAATATTCCTTTAAAGTGATCTAACGTTAAAATATTAATGTCATAGTCTTCCCTTTTGATTTCACGCAGATCATATGCAAGAAGTGATGCTACGGGAGTTGCATCTACATCAACATCTGCTAAAATTGCTTCAAAGGTATCTGCTTCTTGCCTTTTAACAAGCTGTGTTGCCAAATCCTCACTTAAAGAATATTCTTTTATTATTCTTTCTTGCTTGACGTCAGGAAGTTCGGGCAAGTTGTTTGCAATTGGTTCAATTCTTTCCTGAGTGATTTTAAATAATGGAATATCGGTTTCAAGATACATCCTATTTGCAGTTGGAAGCGGTCTCATGTATTCGGTATTTCCATCATCCAATGCTTTTCTTGTTTCTTCAACAACACCCTCCAAAGCCAATTCAGCTCTTCTTTTAACCTCTTCCAGGGCTGAAATGGCAATGTCCTCATCATGAGCTACAATAATAAATGCATCATCTTTACCAATGTTTAAAAATTCATTGACCTTATCAACTTCTTCAGCCGTAATACCGTAAGCAGGCAATTCATCGGAGTGGAAAATGCCTGAAACACCACGTTTTTTAGCATAACTTGCAATTTCAGTACCGAATCTTCTGCCAGGCTGTACTTCACGACCAATCAATCCATCATAACCTTTCAATACAACTGCTTTTATTGTTTCAGCGGATTTTAAAATTTTGGATTCTGTATCGCTAAACAATTCATCCAAAGTATGAATCTCTTCCAAGACTTCTGCATTCTTTGAATCAAGTTCTTTTTTAATATCAATTAACACTAACTGTCTTTGAACTTCTCTTTCAACAATTTCTGACATTAAATCCAAGTCCTGGACACCTTTGATTTCAACACGGGCACCTTCGGCAATTGATATGTTCAAGTCCTGTCTGATTGTTCCAAGACCTCTTTTAACGTTTGTGCTTCTTAAAATCTGTCCAAGCATATATGCAACTTCACGAACCTGAGCAGGATCATGCATTGAAGGGTCTGTTGTAATTTCAGCGAGTGGAATACCTAATCTATCTAATCTGAATTCAGTAAACTCGTCGGTTGTCTCTATTCTTCTTGCAGCATCCTCTTCAAGACCCAAGCTTTCAATGACCACTCTTCCGTATGGTGTGTCCAGATATCCGTCGGTTGCAACCATACCTGTTCTTTGAAATCCACCGGTGTTACTTCCATCAATAACCTGTTTTCTCATTGTATGGAATTCATCTACAATATGCATATTCATCAAGCATGCAATTGTTATACAGATGTCCAAAGCTTCATCATTTAAGCTGTGTGGTGGTTCATCATCGTTTTCAACAAGACATGTATGTTTTTCAAAGTTTTCATATTTGAAATTAAGACCTCTTAGAGATTCTTGAAGAGCTGCTCTGTCGATTTCTCCAAGTTCTGATTGGGTGGGTCTTAATTTTCTTTGTATTAATTCCGTGTAATCATCATCAACAAGTTCTGTTTTACATGGACAGAATAATTTATGCTCACTGTTTAATTGTTGGTGAATTTCAAGTCCCATTTTTAATCCTAATTCATTATAATCCATGTTATCACCTTAATTCAAGAAATCCTTAATAGAGGATTTTTTAGAAAATTCACCTGCAATGTTTTCATGCATAATATCTTTGACTTCTTCATAATCGCTGCTTTGACCTAATGCCCAACATAATTTCACGTATGTAGTTTCTGGAGTCATGTCAAGCCCTGATATTACACCAGTATCAAGTATTTCACGGCCGGTTGAATAAACGTTCATGTTAACTCTTCCATAAAGACACTGTGAAGTCATAATTACTGGAATGTTTTCATCCCGTGCTCTTTTAAATGAGTTAATCAAGTTATTTGGAACATGTCCAAGTCCTGTTCCTTCAATGACAAGACCTTTATATCCTTTATCAATATGATATTCAATAAACTCTTCAGAAATTCCTGGAAAGCTTTTGATGAATCCGACTTTCTCTTCAATGTCAGTTTTCAATTCCAATTCGTTTTCTCCACGTTTTGTATATGAATAATCAGGATTGATGTTGACTTGTTTAGCTTCAATTTTAGCTATTGGTTGGGCATTTATGCTTCTGAATGTATCTCTTCTTGATGTGTGCATCTTTCTAACCTTTGTGCCTTTATGCAAATAGGTAAACTGGTCATTTAAACTTCCATGCATACAAACACATACTTCAGCAATATCTGATTTTGCAGCAATTACAGAATCAATTAGGTTAATGTTGGCATCGCTTGAAGGTCTGTCTGAACTTCTCTGTGCTCCTGTGATAATAATTGGAACTGGTGTTTTCAACATAAAACTCAATGCGGCTGATGTATAATGCATAGTATCAGTACCGTGGGCGATTACAACACCGTCAGCACCTTCGGAAATGTCATTAGCTATTTCTTCTGCAGCTTTAACCCAATATTCTGGTTTCATATTTTCACTTAAAATATTATATAATGCCTTTACATTGTAATTGGCATAATCCAATAATTCTGGGTTTGCCTTTACCAAGTCTGAAGCTGTAAATGCAGGATGCACTGCTCCAGTTCTGTAATCAATAACAGAAGATACAGTACCTCCAGTAGATACGATGGAGATATTCTGTTTTGAAGTATCTATTGGAATTTCACTTTCTCCAAATCCGATTTTTGGTTTTTCACCTTTTTCTAAAAGTTCTGCTGTTGTATTTTCAATAGCTATACCAATATTATATCCGCTGGATAATTTTAAAACCAAATATCCATCATCGGCATCTTCAGGCCTGTCAAGTAAAATACCTGTATAAGAGATGTCTTCCTTATTGACTTTGATTTTATCTCCTATGCCTAAACCGTAATTTTCTATATATTTTTTAGTATTTTGTTTGTATGTCATTAAATCACGTCACTATGAATTGTCTTTTATCCATTGTGCTCCTGCATGCAAAACATCAATATTTACATCGATAACTTTAGGTTTGGAAGCAAACATTGCTTTAATAGCATTTTCATAAGATTCACGTTTTAAAACACTACCTAATTCACATAATGCGCCTAAAAGTGCAGTATTTGCAGTTCTTGCATTTCCATGTTCTTCTGCAATATCTACACAAGGCATTGCAATAACTTTCACGTCCCTGTCAGTTTCAAACTCACCAATTTTCGCATCATAAAGTATAACTCCTCCATCTTTAACGTCCTTTGAGAACTCTTCTAGAGAAGGTTTATTCAATGCGATAAGAATATCAATATCATCAATTACAGGAGTTCCTATTGTTTCGTTGGAAATTACCACAGAACAGTTGGATTTTCCTCCTCTTTGTTCTGGGCCATAGCTTGGGTACCATGATACATGTTTTCCTTCAGCACATGCTGCTTCAGCAATGGTAAGTCCCGCACTTAAAACTCCTTGTCCACCGAATCCGGAAACTTTAATGCTTAGTGGAGTAATATCATCATCAACATAGCCTGAATTGTCATCTCTATTCACATTAAATATTTTATCTAGAGATTCAGTTGAAAAGTCACTGGCAGGTCTTATAACAGGTTCCTTTTTGTATAAATTATTTCTGAAATTTTTAACAGGGAATTCTTTCTCCATTTGTTCTTCAATGAATTTTTGAGCACTTTTAACATCTTGTTTTAAGTTAGTAGGACAAGGGGATAATATCTCTACAAATGAATATCCTTTTCCCTCTTTTTGAACTGTCAATGCCTGTTTGATTGCATATTTTGCAAGTCTGATTTTTAAAGGATTTGAAAGAGATACTCTTTCAATGAATACTGGTGCCTTTAATGTGTTGATTAATTCACACATGTGGGTTGGGTGTCCGGTATAATTCGGATCTCTTCCAGTTTGACATGTTACTGTTTTTTCACCAATTAATGTTGTTGGTGCCATTTGTCCGCCGGTCATTCCATAAACTGTATTGTTCACGAAAAACACTGCAATTTTTTCCCCTCTGTTTGCAGCCTGTAATGTTTCATTCAAACCGATTGAAGCCAGGTCACCGTCTCCCTGATAACTCATCACGATTGCATCGTCTTGAGCTCTTGAAATACCTGTAGCTACTGCAGGTGCTCTTCCGTGTGCAGTCTGGAAGTTTCCACAGTTAAAGTAGAAATAAGCATATACTGAGCATCCAACAGGAGAAATCATAACGCATCTTTCTTGAATTCCAAGTTCATCCATACATTCAGCTATTAATTTATGTATGATTCCATGTCCACAACCTGCACAGTAGTGTGTTGATTTAATATTAGTTCCTTTTCTAGGATATTCTTCTAAAAGGGATTGTGGATTTCTACGTATTTGTAATTCATAATCTTTATTGTCTTTTAAGTTTTCAATATTCATTTTTCCACATCCTTAATCAATAATATTTGGGCTGGCTTTCTCATCACTTCTTTTTGAAGTATCTAAAGTCTCATCTTCATATCCTGCAATTTCATATATTTTTGCAAGCACATGTTTCAGTTCAATTAGATTTCCACCCATTCTGTTTACGAGATGAGTGTCTTCTTTTCTTAATGCTGCAAATTGAACATCAGCCAATAACTGACCGTTACTCATTTCAACTGAAATAAAGCTAACTCCCTTGTCGGATAATTCTTTAATTTTTTCAGTTGGGAAAGGAGATAAAGTAATAGGTCTTAAAAGACCAACTTTCAATCCGTTTGCACGGCTTTTGTCAACGGCAGATCTTGCAATTCTTGAACTGATACCATATGAAACCAAAACAATTTCCGCATCATCAACTTGATATTCATCAAAAATAACCTCTTCAGCATCAATTTTTGCATATTTTTCCTGAAGCTTATAGTTGAAATCTTCCAAATCATTAAAGTCATTGAATATTGAAGTAATAAGATTGTCCATTGTTTCAGCATTTCCTTTAACTGCCCAAGGCTTATCGTTTTTAGGTTCTATTGCTTCTTTTGGAAATTCTAGTGGTTCTGCCATCTGGCCTAAAGTACCGTCAGCTAAAACAACTACCGGGTTTCTCCATTTATCCGCAAGTTCAAATGCTTTCATTGTTAAATCACACATTTCTTGAACACTGTTTGGGGCTAAAACTATGTTTTTATAGTTTCCATGACCTCCTCCTTTGACGATTTGGTTGTAATCTCCTTGTTCAGGGCCGATGTTTCCAAGTCCCGGTCCTGCTCTCATGATATCTACAATAACAGCAGGTAACTCCGCACCCGCAAGAAATGTGAATCCTTCCTGCATTAAACTTATACCTGGTCCTGATGATGATGTCATGACTCTGTGTCCTGTACCTGATGCCCCATAAACCATGTTAATGGATGCTTCTTCACTTTCAGCCTGAACAAAGTTTCTGCCAACCATTGGGAAATATTTTGATGCTTCATGCAATATTTCACTGGCGGGAGTAATAGGATATCCAAAGAAACAGTCACAGCCGGCATACATTGCACCAATGACAACTGCAGTATTTCCTTTAACCATTTGATTTGCCATTTATTTTCCCCCTTTATTAGCTACCTTAGCTTTAATCATTTTACCAACTTTATCGTTAACTACTTTTTTATATTGATGTACTTCAAGTGCTAATGGTTCTGGACAAGTAAAATAACAGTCTTTGCATCCAGTACAGCCATTTCCACTATAATAAGCATATTGATATCCTGCATTATTCATGTCCTCTGAAAAAAGAATTGCATTTTGGGGACATCCGATAATGCATCTTTGACATCCTTTACATTCTTCTTTGTTAATTACTGGAAACGAAATTTCTTCATCAGTCATATGTAATCTCCTATTGATTTTTGTCGTTATCTCTTATTTCCACTCTTCTTATTTTACCACTGATTGTTTCTGGAATTTCATCTACATATTCAATCATTCTAGGGTATTTATATGGAGCTGTCACACGTTTAACATGGTTTTGTATGTCTTTTGTAAGTTCATCTGAAGGTTTATAACCCGGTTGTAATATGATTGTTGCTTTTACAATCTGGCCTCTAACTTCATCTGGATAAGCAGTAATTGCACAGTTTGAAACTGCTTCATGTGATAAAACAGCACTTTCTACCTCATAAGGTCCAATACGGTAACCTGAGGATTTAATGATATCATCATTTCTTCCAACAAAATGAACGTATCCATCTTCATCAACCCATGCTGTATCTCCACAGTGATAATATCCGTCATGGATTTGCTTTTTGTATTTTTCATCATCATTTACATAATCTTTAAACAATCCTGGATTCGGACCATCATTCATTTTAAAACAAAGTTCTCCTTCTTCTCCAATTTCAATTTTGTTATCGTTTTCATCCAATAATTCTAAATCAAATAATGGAGAAGGTTTTCCGATGGATTCCAACTTTGCATCCAGCCAAATAAATGTTCCGATTGATAATGTGGTTTCGGTCTGGCCGAATCCTTCCTTAATGGTTAAACCTGAAATGTCTTTGAATTTTTTTGATACTTCTGGAGGTAAAGGTTCGCCTGCAGTTGTAACGTATTTTAAATTGGATAAATCATAACCTGAAATATTTTCTTTAATTAAAAACCTGTAGATTGTTGGAGGAGCACAGAAAGTGTCTACATTATATTCAATGATTTTTTCAAGTAATTTGATTCCATTGAATCTTTCATAATCGTAAATGAATATTGAAGTGCCTGCAATCCATTGACCATAAAGATTACCCCAAACGGCTTTTCCCCATCCTGTATCTGCTGCAGTATGGTGAATTCCATCTTCAACAACATTATGCCAATATTTTGCTGTTGGAATATGGCCTAATGAATATGTATGTTTGTGTGAAACCATTTTTGGAAGTCCGCTTGTTCCGGAGGTGAAATAAATCAAAAATATTTCTTCTGCATAAGTTTTGTCTTCTCCAGTTGGTCTTTCAAATACTGGGCTTTGCTCTTCTATGGCTTTATTGAAGTTAATCCATCCATTTCTGTCACTTTCAATAACGAGCTTTTTCAATTCAATTCCCAACTCTTTTTCGGTTTCTTCATAATCTGGAAGAAGTGTATCTTCCTCAACAGATACGACAACTTTCACGTCAGCTTCTTTTATTCTAAAATCAATATCATGAAGTTTTAACATGTGGGTTCCGGGAATGGCTATTGCACCGATTTTATGCAATGCGACCATACAGAACCAGAATTCATACCTGTTTTTTAATGTAAGCATTACTTTATCGCCTTTTTTAACACCTAAACTTTTAAATAAGTTAGCAGTTTTATTAGAGTATTCTTTCATTTCTTTAAAAGTGAAAGTGTGGTTTTCTTCATTATCATTAGTCCAGATTAAAGCGATTTTATCCGGGTCAATTTCGGCATATTTGTCAACAACATCAAATCCAAAATTATAATCATCATTGTATTTGAGTTTAAAATTCTCAAAAAAATCTTCATACGAGTTAAAATTAACTCTTTCAACAAAATCTCCTATTACTGATGTCATATTATTTACCTTCTACATTAATATAGCTATAAATCTAGCAGGTTTATCATTAAGTGCTACCATGGCATGTCTATGGTTTGAATCAAAAAATATTGAATCTCCTTCATTTAATATTATTTCATTATTGTGGATGTATATTTTCACTGATCCTTCTATTATATAATTGAATTCTTGACCTGGGTGTGAGTTTAGTGAAGGAATGATATTTTCCTTAGGATCCACTGTTACATAAAATGTTTCTGCTTTTTTGTGAATGAACTTTGAACATAGATTTTCGTATTTATATTCTTTTCTCCTGTCTATTGAAACACCTTTTCCG
>CACYVR010000012.1 GCA_902777885.1 uncultured Methanobrevibacter sp. | reverse complement strand
ACCTGCAAAAAAAGCCAGTTTCAAAAAAATACCTGATTTAAATGATACAATCGTTGATTATTTAGATTCTAAAGACATTAAATTATATGACCATCAGGCCGATACCTATGAGGCAATAAAAAAGGGTGAAAATGTTATTTTAACAACTACCACTGCTTCAGGTAAGACCTTGGCTTTTAATTTGCCCATTATGGATTCACTAATCAATAATGATAAGGCAACCGCTCTTTACATTTATCCGGCAAAAGCCTTGTCAAACGATCAGTTGCATGTTTTAAAGGATTTGGAATCTGATTTGGGAATTGATATCAGCCCCAGAACATATGATGGTGATACTCCAAAGTCTCAAAGATATAATATCCGCCAAAAGTCCAGGGTTATTCTAACCAACCCTTACCAATTGCATTTAATACTGTCCTGGCACCATCAGTGGGAAAGATTCTATAGGAATTTGAAATATATCGTTATAGATGAGGCGCATTATTATCGGGGTGTTTTCGGTTCAAATGTTGCATTTCTAATAAGGAGACTGAAAAGAATAGCTAATTTCTACGGTTCCGAACCGCAGTTTATACTCTCATCAGCAACTCTGGCCAATCCCTTAGAACTTGCCAGTAAATTAACTGGTGAAGAATTCACTTTGGTTGATAACGATACTTCTCCGAGTGGAGAAAAGGATTTTATTCTGTTCAATCCATTTAAAAATTATAGAAATTCGGCCGAATCGTCTGCACCGTCAATTCATGTTGTAACTGCCGATATATTTCGGTATCTTATGCTTAAAAATATTCAGACTTTGTGTTTTACGGTTTCACGTAAAATCACGGAGCTCATTGCGATGTGGTCGAAAAAGGATGCGAAGTTAACTGATGGACGACTTGATAACTCACGTATTGCAGCATACCGGGCAGGATACCGTCCCGAAGAGAGACGTGAAATTGAAGATGGCTTAAAATCAGGTAAATATCTGGGTGTTACTTGTACAAACGCTTTGGAACTTGGTATTGATATAGGTTCACTTGATGCAGTTATCATATCAGGTTTTCCGGGAACAATGATGTCTACATGGCAGCAGAGCGGAAGGGCAGGCAGAAGCAATCAGAAGTCTCTGGCAATATTGCTGGCATTTGAAAATCAGCTGGACCAGTATTATATGAACAATCCTAAGGCCTTCTTTTCAAAACCTCAGGAAAAGGCCATCATCGACTTGTCAAATCCTATTTTACAGGAAGCTCATTTGCTATGCGCGGCCAATGAATTGCCGCTTAAAAAAGGTGAGGCATTAAAGTATTTCAATATTCCGGATGAATTTTTGGACAATATGGTTGCAAATGATGATTTATATTTCTCAAGGGTTGGAAACTATACATACAGGTATGATGACAATCCCGCTTTTGACCATTCTCTGGACCAGATTTCTTCAGAGGAATTTAAGATAATGAACAATGGCAGGCTTTTGGAGACGATGGAACGTTCACAGGTATATCGTGAAGCTCATGAAGGGGCAATTTTAATCAATAAGGGCGAAACCTATACCGTTGATAATATTAATCTAAAATCAGGTTATGTCAATGTTTCCAAAAAGAATGTTGATTATCATACGATGGTATTAAACGACACTGAAGTAAATGTCGTTTCAAAGGAGTTTAAAAGGCAATATGGTGATTTTACAATTCATTTTGGAGAGCTAAACGTTAAAAAGGATTATTATAAATATAAAAAGATGCAGCATTCAAGAGTTCTTGGAATGTATCCTCTGGATTTGCCTCCGCTCAAGTTTAAAACCAAAGGATTATGGTTTACGATACCTAAAAGCGTTAAGGAAGAGCTTAAAAAATTATATCCTGATCAGGAGGAGGTCTTTGAAGGAGGACTTCATGGAGCAGAACATGCATTAATTGGGCTCTTTCCGCTTCAGGTGATGTGTGATCGCTTTGATATAGGAGGAATGTCAACCGCATATCATAAAGACACGGAAGAAGCAACAATATTCATCTATGATGGATATGAGGGTGGAATAGGAATCTGTGAAAAGGCTGTGGATGTTTTTGTAGAGCTATTGGAATCAACTTTGGATTTGATTAAAGGATGTAAATGTAGAAACGGTTGTCCATCCTGTATTTATTCACCAAAATGTGGAAACGATAATAAGCCTCTTCACAAAAAAGCAACTGAGTATATTTTGCAGTATATGCTTGATGAAACTTTAAAGAATAATTCAGAAGTAGTAACTGAGGAGATTAAGGTTCATGATGACGATTTATATGCACAGGCATTGGATTTTTACACCGAACACTTATATTCACAGGCCAAGGATCTGCTTCATGAGATATTGAATGACGATGCAAATAACCTGAATGCAAATCTTTTAATGGCACATGTCCTTTATGAACAGGGAATCGAGGATGTTGCAACATACTATGCCAGAAAAGCTTTAAAGATTTCTCCATCAAATTCCAATGCAGCCGAACTGCTTCAAAAGCTTCAATTCACACCTGCTAAAGTTGAATTCGTTCATAAAAGTGTTGATGAAAAAGAAAAAAGTATTCAGGAATCCGATACGGGCAAATCTTTTGATGATGTGGATACATTATATGAAGAGGCTTATGATTTATATCTTCAGGGAGATTTGGATACTGCACGGGAATTGCTTGAAGAATTGCTGGCTATTGATGATACTCATGTGGAAGCAACTGCACTGATGGGTTTTGTTTACAGAAGTGGGGGAATATTTCCAAAAGCAATGCAATATGCCAAAAAGGCTTCTAAACTTGATAAAAATAATGAAATGGTTAGAGAGTTAATTAAGGAATTATCTTAATTAAGAATTGTCAGGGTAAGCACTGAAACCATCTTTAAAGTGTTCGCATACTTTTTTTAACTCTCCAGGTATGTCAATGTGTTGGGTGCAGTAGTCAAGGCATGTTTTGCAGTCTGTGCAGTTCTTTGCAGGTACCTTTTCATCACATAACTTGTCGAAATAGTTTTTGTAAATGTTTGATTCCGGCTGGTTTTTACTTATGTTGTATAATGAGAAAAATTCAGCAATAGGTATCTTTTCAGAACATGAATCTATACAGTATCCGCACTCACTGCATGGAACAGCCAATTGTGAGTAAAGCTTTTCAGCCATTTTTTCTAAAAATTCACTTTCCTCATCATTTAAAACCTCAAAGTTTTCAAAGGTATCGCAGTTATCAAGCAAATCTTCCATCCTGCTCATGCCGCATAAAATCATTTTAACATGTTCCAAAGATCCACAGAATCTCAATGCAAAACTGGCTATTGATTTATCTGGGTTAAACTCCTTAAAATCGTTTTTAATCTCTTCTGGAGGATTGACTATAACTCCTCCCTTTAGAGGTTCCATTACATAAACGTCCAATCCATGCTCAACACATAAGTCATAGCATTTGTGAGCTTCAATGGCGCTGTCTTCCCAGTCAAGATAGTTAAGCTCTAGCTGCACAATATCCAGAAAATCACCGTATTTGTCAAGAACTTCTTTTAATAATTTTGAATTGTCATGGAAACTGAAGCCTATCTTTTTGGCTTTTCCGTTCTCTTTCATTTTTTTAACATATTCAAATGTTTTGGCGTTTTCAGCTAGTTTGTACCAGGGTACATTGATGTTGTGCACAAAAAATACATCAAAGTAATCTATTCCTAATCTTTCAAGCATTTCGTCAACGAATTTCTCATTGTCTTTTTTGGATGTCAATGCCCATGTCGGCATTTTATCGCAAATTTTGAAGGATTCTCTAGGATATCTCTCGACAACTGCCTTTCGGATAGCTGATTCGGAAACTCCTCCGTGGTATGCATATGATGTATCAAAGTAGTTGAACCCTTTTTCCATATAGATATCAACCATTTGGGTGAATAGCTCCTGGTCAATACTGGTTGGATCATTTTTATCGATTTGTGGAAGTCTCATACATCCAAATCCAAATTTTTCCTTAAAAGTCATTGTATTATCCTCTCATTAATTAAATAATACTTTATTTTACAAGATATATAAATGTTGTTAATTGCAACAATTATTTTAATAAGGTTTATTAACATATTAAATTAATAAGTTATTATATTTAATAATTATATTTTTATTTGATAGGTGAAAATAATGCATGAATTATCAATGGCTCAAGGAATAATTAATGCAGTTATTGAAACTGCAGAGAGCAATAATGCAACTGAAGTCAATGAAGTAACTATTGAGCTTGGAAGACTTGCAATGGTCAATCCAGAACAATTGGAATTTATTTTAGGAGTTCTTGTTGAAAACACAATTTTGGAGGATGCAAAAATAGTATTTGAAGAAATTCCTGTTGAAATTGAATGTCGTGAATGTAAATTTCATGGCAATGCAATAGTTGATGAAAAAGACCATTATGCTCCAATGATTCAATGTCCTGAGTGCGAAAGCTATGCAGTTGAAATTTTAAATGGTAAAGATATTGTTGTTAAAAATATAGTTATTGAAAAACCTGATGATTAATTAAACGGTGATAATATGCATCAAGTGGCTGATGTTGAAGTAGCAAAAAATATTATGGATGCTAATAAAAGGTTAGCAGATAAAAACAAAAAAAATTTAGAAGATAAAGGAATATTTTGTGTTGATTTTGTTGGAGCTATCGGTTCCGGTAAAACAACTTTGGTAGAAGAAATCATCGACAATACCGATTATAAAATTGGTGTTTTGGCTGGTGATGTTATTTCTAAATTCGATGCTGGAAGAATAGAAAAGCATGATGTCCCTGTTGTAGGTTTAAACACTGGTAAAGAATGTCATTTGGATGCTCATTTGGTAGGTCATGGAATTGCAGATTTGCCATTGGATGATTTGGACATGCTTATCATTGAAAATGTGGGCAATCTGATATGTCCTGTTGACTTTGAGTTAGGTTCTCATATGAGAATCGTTGTTGTAAGTGTTACTGAAGGAGACGACACGGTTGAAAAACATCCAATTATTTTCCAAACTTCTGATGCGGTAGTTATTAACAAAGTTGACCTGGCCGATGCTGTCGGTGCAGATGCTGACAAAATGGTTAAGGACGCTTTAAAATTAAATCCTAATATTAAAGTCATTAAATCCAGCTTAAAAGATGGAACTGGATTAGATGAAATCATTGAATGCATTGAAAAAAAGATGAATAGCTGATCCGGTGATTTTTTGAAGATTTGGATTGATATTTCTAACGCTCCTCATGTGAGGTTTTTCAAAGATGTAATTAAATATCTTGAAGCTGAAGGTGAGGATTTAATAGTTACTGCAAGGCAATTTGGAGATATTCATAAATTAATGGATATGTATGATATAGACTTCATTTCTGTTGGAAAACATGGTGTGAGTTTATATGATAAATTAAGGGAAAGTACTTCAAGGGTGTATAACCTTGTTGATATTATAGCTGGTGAAAGGGTTGATGTCGCCCTTAGCAAGCATTCTATTGAACTTCCTAGAATCTCTTTCGGATTAGGAATTCCAAGTTTGTATGTTTTAGACAATGAACATGCTCTTGCAGCCAATAAATTAACTTTGCCGTTATGTGATAGAATTATCACTCCAAGAAAAATTGACTTTTGGAAATTGATGAAATTTGGAGCAGATCCAAATACTATTGTTCCTTATAATGGTACTTCTGAATTAATGCACTTTAAAAGTTTCAAGTATAATGATGATGTTTTTAAAGATTTGAACTTAAAACTTGAACATCCTAAAACTATTTTGATGAGGCCGGAACCTTCTCTAGCTTCATATTTACATACTGATTGTAGAAAATCTGTTTTATCTCCAATCGTGGATGATTTAAAGGAATATGCCAATATTTTGATATTGCCGAGATTCAAGGAACAGGCTGAAATCTTTGAAGGCATCGATCATGTTACGATATTGGAACCGCCTGTTGACACTTCAAGCCTAATCAAAAAATGTGATTTGGTTATTGGTGCTGGTGGAACAATGAACCGGGAAGCAGCTATTTTACAAACTCCTGTTATTTCTTGTTATCCTGGGGAAACCTTATCTGTTGACCAGTATTACATTGATAATGGCCTTATGTATAGGTCAAATAATGTTAATCAGGTTATTACAAAAGCTTTGGACTTTTTAAATAATCCTCATGAAAAAATTGATTTGAAAACTGATGATTTATTCCAGATTATTATTGATAATTTATATGATTTAGGCAAAAATGGTAAATAGATTTTTATATTACTTTTTTCAAATATTATTTATAATGCCATTTTCATATATTTTTTATGTGGGCTGGTAGCTCAGATGGGAGATCGTCGCCTTGGCATGGCGGAGGCCCCGGGTTCAAATCCCGGTCAGTCCACTCTATTTATTAAAATAAATTCAAATTGTGATTATAATATGATGTTAATAGCTCAAAATCATTTACAGCTAATATTAGAAGTAGGTATAATGCTGTTCATTACATGGGTATTCATACTTAACTTAGTTCCATTATCTCTAAGTGTAGTAACTTTCTTATCTCTGTTTTTGGCAGGAGGTTTCACTCTTCTTTTTGGAGCAGATCTTGCTTTACTTGTTGTATCTTCGAGTCAGGCAGAATTTACTCACCCTTTTGGTCCACTTGCTCTTCTTGGGGTGGTGACTGCTTTAGCATCGCTGAAAGTTATGAAGAACTCGGGTGTTGATGTCCGACCTCTTCGAAGGTTTGTAATTTTATTCGTCGTTGGTATTACAGTATTCGGTGGATTTATGCACAGATCTTTCTTGTTATTATGGATATTAGGTTTATTCATTGGTTACACCATATTGTCCAAATCCTTTAGAGAAAAATCTTTATTTACCTTAAAAAGAATATTGATTTTTTTAGGTGTGGCTGTTGCAGGATTTTTAAGTTTGGAGGTTATTTCAAGGGTTACTGGAATGACAATCTTTTCACCAATGTTAAGGTTGGGCAGGATTGAACAATACTCCACTTCTAGTGTAAAAATGGTATTGAACAATATCCAGCTTATTGGACACAATGGAAACGCTTCATACTGGGGTGCAGATGGAACAGCCTTTGCTGAAGGTTATATCACGCTTCCAATGCAATTGGTTTTATTCTTTGGCCTTCCTTTCCCAATGTTCTTTGGTATATTGGTTAACCAAAAGGATACCGTTGATTACATGCTTCCGGGAATTTTAGGTTATGGATTTGATTTTGGTTATTTGGGTCTTGTAGGTTTAATTTTATTTGTTTTAGGAACTTTAATTATTGGATTTAAAGTATTGGCCTATTATAGAGAAAAAAGAGAGAAAAATAGTAAAAAATACTTGGGTAAAGAAGTATTGTTAACTGGTGCATTAGCAGCATTTTCTGCACAGGCTTTGATTGGTTTATTTATATTTAATAGGTCTATTAACGGTACTGCACTTCTAACCTTCATCTTTTTAGGATGTCTCATATTGGCAAATGCAGTTACATTGAAATCAAGAACTTAAATGGAGAGTATATATGAAAGCTTTAATTTTATTGGGTTGTCCTGAGACACCCTCTCAAACACCGATGGCAGTTTATGCTTTCAGTGAATTAACTAAGTTAGGTTATGACGTTACAATAGCAGCTAATCCGGCAGCTTCCAAATTGGTTAAAATATCTGACCCTGAAGGTTATTACAAACTTAATATTGTGGATTTGGAAAGGACTTTGGGTGAAGTTAATGAAGGTGACTATGATTTATTGGTCGGTTTTGTCCACAAGGATGCAGCTGCAGCATTTTTCGTCACATTTGACCAAATATTAAATACCAAATCCATTGCTTTAGTATTTGAAAGGGACTTGGATCTTGTTGGTGAATTTGTCAATATGATTGAAGAAAGTGGCAGTAAAGCTAAAATCTGTGCGGTAAGGGCTTTCCACAATCCTTCTCCAATTAAAATTAATTTTGATAAAGCTTTAAAGGAGTTATAAAATGTCATTCTGTTTAGATACTTATCTTCAGCAATCAGACAATTATGAAATTCATGCTTCAAAAGCGGGTTTTAAAGATTGTGCCATGATTATTCGTTTTAAAGCTGATGAAATCGTATATGTTAAACCTGGCGATCAGGTTTTAGGTGTTCGTGTTATTGGAATTCCACCTATTCCTATTGGAATTGATGATAAGAAAGGAACTGTTTTTATTCCGTATACAAAACCATGTCATGGTACTTCCGTTGTTGAACTTCCTATTGATTCTGAAGAAATTAATAAAATTAGAAAATTAAATACTCAATAAGTGATTTTTATGCGTTCCACTGTTGTCGGCAGTTATCCTGTTGAATTAAAAGAAGCTTCAGGCTTTAAAGATAAATTACTTAAGACCTTTGGAGCATATGATCCTTTTAAAGAGTCCATTAAACAGGCAGTATTTTCTCAGCTTGATGCAGGGGTTGATATAATATCCGATGGTCAGGTAAGGGGAGATATGGTTTCTAGTTTTTCAAAATTTATTCCTGGATTTAAAATTGAAGATGGAAATACTTATATCATTTCCAAAATCAGAAGTCCTACTGGAGAAATTTCCGTTAATGATTTGATTTATGCCAAAAAATTGATTAAAGAATATTATAATGGTAAAATTCCTGAAGGCAAGGGAATTAAAGGAATTATCACAGGTCCATCCACCATTATCCATTCATCCAGAATAACATCTTTTTATAAGAACAAGGATGACGCCATTATTGATTTAGCACATAGTCTAAAAAAAGAAGTTGATGCTATTGAAAGGAAAGTAAAACCCGTTTATATTCAGGTCGATGAACCATTCTTATCAACCGGCATGGTAAACATGAAAGTTGCCCGTGAAGCTATTGAAATATTGCATGAAGATTTAAGCATTCCGCTTGCCATGCATGTTTGCGGTACCCTTGAGGGTGCATATAAAGACATTGCTAAATTCGATGTTGATATCCTGGATTTTGAATTTGCCGGAAACAATGTCAATCTAAATCTTTTAGAGAAAAATATTAATCTTTTTGAAGGTAAAAAAATAGGATTTGGCTGCATTGATTCATCCAAAAACGAGGTTGACTCAAAAGACAAGACGCAGGAGTTAATTTCAAAAGGGGTTGATATCATAGGTGAGGATAATATTTTACTTGACCCAGACTGCGGCCTTAGAAGAGCACCTATGGATGTTGCATTTAAAAAATTAAAATTAATGAATGATATAAAAGATTCATATTAGATTATTTTTCAACATTCCATGTCGGTGGTCTGTTAATGAAGCACGTACTTGTTTTTTTCCAATAGCAGTTATTGCAGTATTTACATTTGGTTCTTGCTTCATCATCCATTTGCCATTCTACCAAAAAGCTTGGGTCAGCTACAAACGGCCTTTGCATAGAGATGTAATCAATTTTTGATTTATTGAATATCTTGTTAATTTGCTTTTTGCTGTTGGCTCCGCCCCCTAAAATGACCGGAATATTCACGTTATCTATAATCTTTTCACATTCTTCAGTTAATAGGTTAATCTTTTCAACATGTCTTGAATGTATTTCTGGGTTTGTCCTGTCCTTATTTTCCTTTGAAAAGTATTGTGGTGAACGGGGTCTTGTTATTTGCAGGCTGTCGACACCGAATTTTTCAAGCAATTTGGCTATTTCAATAGTGTCTTCTATTGTCATTCCTCCAATTTGAATGTCAAATGCATTTAACCTGCAGTTAATATGTAATTTTGTAGTTTCCTTTATTACTTTAATCATTTCCAATACTATTCTCAGACGATTAAGGGTATTTCCACCATATTTGTCTTTTCTTTTGTTGAAATACGGACTGATGAATCTTGTTAGAAAATAATAATTTCCTAAAGCAATTTGGACTCCATCAAATCCTGCATAATCAATTTTTTGACAAGCCATAATAAAATCTGTCTGAATTTTCCTTATATCTTCAATAGATACATCTTCAACGCGCATATTCTGCTCAGCATGTTTGTTGAACTGCACAAATCCTAGCTGTGCAAATATGGGAACGTCATAAACATGAACCAAATCAGTCAAATCTTTCATTTCACGGACAAAATGTTTAAAATGAATTGTATGAGAATACTTTGAAAAAGCGTCTCTTGGATACAGGGATATTAATTCTGTTATTATTAATCCAACACCGCTTGCTGCTATGTTTTCATAGCGATTATATATTTCTGGAGTAAGATTTCCTGATTTTTCTCTTTCAGACTCCCATAAGCCAGTTCTTACAATGCGGCTATTGAGGTCAAACTCTCCAAATTTGCAATAATCAAATAAATCTTTCATGATTATAATATAAGTAAAAATACTATAAAAGTTTATATTATTAATTAGGGTTAATTTTCAGTTAAAATATGGGATGTGAATATATGAAAAAAAGAATATTTGTTTTGTTTTTATTGTTTTTTATTTCGATAGCTTGTGTGTCTGCAAATGAGGACATAAATGCTAGTGAGACTTTAAACTTATATGACGGAGAAATTTTAACTTCATAAGACTTTAATCAATTACAGAATTTAATCAACGGCGCTAATGATGGCGATACAATTTCTTTATCCACGGATTATGTGGGAAGCGGTGAAATAAATATCAATAAGCATCTGACCATTGACGGAAATGACCACAGCATAGATGCATCATATTCATCCAGAATATTTAAAATCAATGCGGATAATGTTTTTTTAAAAAATATAAAATTCCTCAATGGAAATTCAGCGGATTTTGGTGGTGCAATTTACAGCAATCATCCTTTAAAAATAGATAATTGTGAATTTGTAAATAATCATGCTTCCTATGGTGGCGGAGCAATCTACTCATTTACATCCATAGATATTACTAATTCCATATTCAGAAAAAATACTGCTGAAAATGATGGTGCAATACTATTGGAAAGTTCAAAAGCCTATTTATATAATGATAAATTCATAGAAAACAGTGCCAATTGGGCTTCTGGCGCATTATCATCTATTTATGAATCAAATACTACTGTCGACAGCTGTACATTTATAGATAATGTGGCTAGTCAATATGCATCAGCTATCTGTGCACATAATGAGCTTAATGTTATAAATTCTAATTTCAAATCAAGCAATGGGGTAGTGGACTTTATAGAGTACTTTGATGATTGGGATGGTCGTAACGGATCATTATACTTAAAAAATAATGAAATGACCTCTTATTATCTGTGGGATATTTCTTATCGTGGAGACACACCAATTGCATCTCCAATCTGTCTGAAATTTCTAAATCAAACAGTTAACTCTGGAGATAAGGTATTGGTTGCAAATGTTTATGATGATAATGGAAATACAATCAAATTGGATTCATATCCTCCGGATGAATATAATGCTATAACTCTTGCAGTCTATGATAAAGCCAATAAATTGGTGGATGAGTCTACTCTGTATTTGGATGAAAATTTGGGATATACTTATGCCGTCAATTTAAAAGATGGTATTTACAGGCTATCCGGACAGCTTCCTGAAGAGATTTCAAAAGACTATACGGTAATCGAGGG
>CACYVR010000011.1:1676-13731 GCA_902777885.1 uncultured Methanobrevibacter sp. | reverse complement strand
AACGAACTCAGAGCAATTTTTCAAACCCAAAACAATTTTTCATACCCAAAGCAATTATTTAATAATCCAATAACAAAAAAGTATACTGAATAAAAATTCGACATAAAATAACCTCAAAAAAATACAAATAAAATAAAACACAATAAAATTAATTAAAAAAGATAATACACACAATAGTGCAATTCATCCACAACTTACAGAAGTTGTAGTATTCTTGCATTTTAAAGATAAATAATATTAGTTTAAATGTAAATTAGTATGGAGGAAAAAATTTTGCCAAATAAAAAGATAATGATGCTGACAGTCATCCTTGCGTTTTTTCTTGCCGTTTCGGCAGTGAGTGCAAATGATGCCAATGATACAGCAATGACCGGTTCAGATGCTAGTCAAATGAAATTGTCCTCAGGCAATGGGATGATTGGGGATAATCTTCAAATTGGTGGAGAGAACCCTACTTTGACACATGTGGATTCAACTTATAATCAACTGAAATTAGAAAACGATAATGAAAAATTAAGCGTATTAAATGATGAAGATAACTTAAGCAGCGCTGAAACTTTTAACGGTACTGCTTTTTCTGAATTACAGAGTAAGATAAATTCTTTAAATAATGGGGATGTTTTAGATTTGACAAATAATGTCACCCAGAACGGAGCCAGTCACATAACCATTTCCAAATCAATAACAATAAACGGAAATGGCATAACAATTGATGCGAAAGGCAAATCCAGAATTTTTTATATTAACGGTGGCGCTACTGTAGTCCTGAACAACATCACATTTACAAATGGATATCAGAGGGAAGACGGTGGAGCCATCTATAATGAAAATGCCAAGGTAACCATTACAGGATCCCAGTTCATTAAAAACACAATATCCCAAAATGGAGGAGCAATCAATAATAAGGGCACCATGAATATTGCTGAAACATGTTTCATCGCCAACAAAGCATCATGGGATGGTGGAGCAATCTACAATACAGGCAACATAAACATTGCAGATTCTTACTTCATCAACAGCACAGTGAATAATGGTGGTGGAGCAATCTATAATTTCGAATCTAACATGAATATTACACATTCAAATTTCATCAACAACATAGCAGGCGCTATTCAAAGTTATAGTGGTGGAGCAATCTATAATTTTTATTCAAACGTGAATATTGCATGTTCAAATTTCATCGACAATACAGCAAATAGAATTGATGGTGGAGCAATCTACAATTGGGGACGTGAAATAAATATTGTAAATTCATCCTTCATCGCCAACAAAGCAATAACATGGGATGGCGGAGCAATCAGCAATTATGATGGTCATATGACCATTACAAACTCATTATTCATCAACAATACAGCAAGGCATGGTGGAGCAATTTATAATAGGGGCAATAGTAATGCGGAAATAACCAACTGCGTTTTCATAAATAATAAAGCAACGGAGGGAAACCATGCATACACAACGGATTCCCAACTTGTAATTAACGATAACTGGTGGGATACAAATGACCCCGTTTGGAACAACTTAATCTATGGGAATAAACCATCAAGCTACGCTGTTTTAAATGTCAATGCAGACAATCAAAACATTCCTTTGAATTCTAAAGTAAAATTAAACTATGCATTCTATAGAAATGGAACCGGCGAATTGTTATCTATTCCAACAAGGCCAATCATATTATCCGCAACTGGCGGACAACTGGATAACACTTCGGGAAATTTAACGGAGGTATTTTCAACCGAATTCAGCTGCGATACTCCAGGCGATTATGAAATTACTGCAATAGTGGACAATCAAGAAATAAAAAATACTGTAAGTGTAGCAATGGTATGGTATGTTAATGCAACTGCCGCCCCTGGCGGAAACGGAAAAAGCGACTCAACAGCATTCAAGACACTGAAAGAAGCATTGGATGCAGCTGCTGAGGACCATACAATCATCAGAATTGCATCCGGAACATACACCGGAACTGACAATATCGGATTGAATATTGATAAAAAATTATCTCTTGAAAAATACGGTGACGGTGAAGCGATTTTTGATGCACAGGGACTTAATAGAATTTTGACCGTTAATGTTGGAAGCGTTAATATTTCCGGATTAACTTTTAAAAATGGAAAATATGCTGGTGACGGCGGAGCAATTTACTTCAATGCTTCAGGGAAAGTTGAAAATTGTAATTTTATTAACAACAATGCTTCAGGAGGGCATTTACCTCGTTATCAAGGGGGAGCTATTTATTTCAAATTTGGTGCTGAAAGCTATGTGACAAATTGTAATTTCACAGGCAACATTGCCGATAACGGTGGCGCAGTTGATTTTGAGTATGAAAGTCATTTAACCAATTGTAATTTTGTTAACAATATAGCTGAAAATTCAGGCGCTGCAGTTTGCATCGATGCCACAATCGGAGAAATTTCAAACTGTACTTTCATTAATAATTCCTGCAGAATAGGCGGAGCACTTTATATCGGCAATAGTGCCGAATTCACAAACTGTAAATTTATCAATAACACCGCATACAATGGAGGCGCAATTCAATTTATGGGCGATGGAAAAGTAACCGACTGTACTTTTAGCAATAACATGGCTGAAAATTACGGTGGCGCCATTAGATTTTACAACGGCAACCATTTCAAAACATATATCGTGACAAATTGTAATTTCACCAATAACACAGCAAAACAATGGGGCGGTGCCCTTCAATTTGAATATAACGGTAACGTGACAAACTGCACATTTACCAATAACAAAGCAGCCAAAAATGGAGGTGCAATTTTCATCTACATGGGAAATACTGAAATAACAGGATGTAACTTCACTTATAACAGTCTAAACTCAACTGGTTATGGTGGAGCAGTTTACTTTGAAACTTCAGGCAAAGTTGAAAATTGTAATTTTATTAAAAACACTGCTTTACTTGAGGGCACTTCTAGATCTGCGGGCGGTGCTATTTATTTCAAATCTGGTGCTGAGAGCTATGTGACAAATTGTAATTTCACAGGCAACATTGCAGATATTGGTGGCGCAGTTAATTTTGAGTATAAAAGTCATTTAACCAATTGTAATTTTGTTAATAATGCCGCTGGACATTCAGGCGCTGCAGTTTGCATTGATGCAGTAATCGGAGAAATTTCAAACTGTACTTTCATTAATAATAAAGCCGATGGACCAGGCGGAGCAATTTATATCGATAATAATGCCGAATTCACAAACTGTAAATTTATCAATAACACCGCATACAATGGAGGTGCAATTCAATTTATGGGTGAAGGAAAAGTAACCGACTGTACTTTTAGCAATAACACAGCTAAAAATTACGGTGGCGCCATTAGATTTTACAACGGCAACCATTTCAAAACATATAATGTGATAAATTGTAATTTCACCAATAACACAGCAAAACAAGAGGGCGGCGCTCTTTACTTTGAATATAACGGTAACGTGACAAACTGCACATTTACCAATAACAAAGCAACCAATAATGGAGGTGCAGCTTACTTTAGAACAGATGGTGAAGTAAACGATTGTACTTTTGTCAATAACAATGCAACCTCCAGTGGAGGTGCACTTTACTTCTTAACTAATGGCCCAGTAGCAAATTGTAATTTTACTGGCAATACTGCAGTTAATGGTGGTGCAGTTTTCTTTAGCAGTAATGGTGATGTGACAAATTGTAATTTTGTTAATAACTCTGCTGGCCAGGGCGGTGCTCTTTACTTTATAACAACTGGCAGCATAGGAAATTGTAATTTCACCGGCAATACTGCTGATGTAGGTGGTGCAATTAAATTTTCAAGCACTAATGCTATAGAAAATTGTAATTTTACTGATAACTCTGCTCTATATGGCGGTGCAGTTTTCTTTAGCAGTAATGGTACTGTAGCAAATTGTAAATTCACCGGCAATGATGCAAATACCGGCTCTGCAATTTACTTCTATAACAATGAATCTGTCAAGAGCATTGTTTCCAATTCATATTTCTTAAACAACAGGGCAAATGTAGATGATGATCCATTTATTTTAAATCTGACTGGAAACAATGCTGAAATCATATTCATTGGTCGGAACAATCTTATAAATGCAATTTATTCCGATAATGATTGTGACGTTAGTTTTAGCAATGTGACTTACTGGGGTGCAAGGGCCATTACAAATACAGACATTGCCGCTCCAGTCAAATCCACTAGGCAAGCCGGTCAAAACATAACCGTTAAAGCTATTGTAAATGGCAATCTTTTAAATATGGTCATCATCACAGATGAAGAGGGTAAGATTGTTATAAAAGATGTTGAGGATTATCTGATTATTGTTCGCCACGATGAGGATTCCTATTACACAGAAGCTGAAGAAATATTTAAAAACATGCAAATCCATGTAAATGTTACCTCCCAGACAACCCATAACAAGACTGTTAACATCACTGCTGAATCAAACATTCCAAATGAGATTGTAGAAGGCAGATTAGTATTTATATTGTCAGGAGGCATTGAAATCAATGCAACTTATGCTTCCAACGGCACTTGGTGGGCAGTATATACTTTTGATAATTACACTGAATACAATGTCAATGCATCATTTACCGGATTAGACAATACCACTGTCAACAATGCAACCGTTAACATCACTAAAGCTGATTCAACAATAAATCTGGACAATATTACTTTGAATTATGGCGATTCAATAAACCTCACTATAACAACTGAAGGTGCAATTGAAATTACTGCAGATATCAATGGCAATAATGTTCCAGTTATCAATAAGTTCACAATTCCTATTTCAGGGTTAGATGCTGGAAATTACACATTAACAGTGACAGCACACCCCGATGAGGATCATAATCCCGTAACTAAAATCGCTACAATTACTGTAAATAAATTAGCCACAGAAATTATTCTAACTAATGAAACTCTTGATTTGAAAGCAAAGGATATCTTCATTGACTTTGCTGCTTTAACTCCTGCTGATGCGGGTGCATTAAATTATACTTCAAGCAATGATGATATTGTTAAAATAGAGAATGGCAAAATTATTGCTGTTGAAGCAGGCAAAGCTACAATCACAGTTAGTTTCGCAGGCAACGATAACTATATGGCCGCCGAAAGTAAGAACATTACTGTTACTGTAACTACACTAGACGCCAGCGTTAGAGTCATACAAACAGAATACCTATTAACTATTGGTGATGAAACATATATTATTGCAAACACTGATCCTAAAGGTTTAGTGATTGATTATGCAACTGATGATACAAATATTGTCTCTGTTGATGATTATGGCCACATTACTGCACTTGGCAATGGTACAGCCACCATTTTCGTTAGTGTTGGAGATAACCATGTCTATAAATATGATGTTGTCAATGTTACTGTTAGCGTGAAAATACCTACCGAAATTATTCTTGCTAATGAAACTCTTGATTTGAAAGCAAATGACAAATATCATATTTTGGCAAATTTAACTCCTGCTGATGCAGGCAATTTAACTTTCACTTCAAGTGACACAACTGTTGTGACTGTTGATGATGAGGGCAATGTTGAAGCCATTGGTGGCGGCAAGGCTACCATCACCATTAGTTTCGCCGGCAATGACAATTATACTGCCGCTAAAGATGCCTTTGTGACAGTGACTGTGTCCAAACTGGATACTGCAATTGATGTTAATGTCAGTGTTGACGATAATGATGTGGTCATTACTGCTGAAGTCGACAGTTCCGCAAATGGCCTTGTAGAGTTCAATATTAGCGGCAAGACTGTTTATGTTGCTGTTAATGAGGGCAAAGCCGTTTATGATATTGTTTTACTTACCGGCGATTACAATGTTGATGCAACCTATCTTGGCGATTCCAAATTCAATGCAAACAGAACATCCAAAGCATTCACAGTGAAAGACCACGTTAAACAGAACACCACCCTTGTTCCCAATGTGGTTGTGGACAGCAGCAACGTGACAATTACTGTTGCCGTTAATAGGAATGCTACCGGATTCATTAAATTTGACATTAATGGCAATGAATTGTTTGCAGAAGTTAATGGTGGAAAAGCCGTATTAAACACCATTCTTCCTGTTGGAAATTACACAGTATCTGTTGCATACTTGGGTGATGATGAGTTTAATGAAAACGCAACCATGGTTTCATTTTCAGTGGCAGGCCATGAGAGTGCTGATGTAAACGTCACTATTCCAAGCGATATTCCTGTTGGGGACAATGTAACTGTTAAAGTTGACATCCCTGATGCCACAGGCAATGTGACTGTTTATGTTGGCGGTGAGGAATATGTTGCACAGCTGGTCAACGGATCTGCCAATGTGGGAATACCTGGATTATCAAGCGGCAACCATACTGTTGTTGTTGAATACACCGGCGATGACAAGTACGCACCATTTACCAAACCGTTTACATTAAACATTCCTAAGACAGATATTCCTGAAGATGAGTTAAAAGTAAATGAAACTCTCCCTATTGGCGGCAAGACACCAGCAATTACAATAAAATTGCCTGAAGATGCTACAGGTTATGTGCTGGTCAGTATAAATGGTTATGAGTACCATATTGATGTCAATAACGGAACAGCAAACATTACCCTGCCTGCCCTCAGTTATGGAAAACACGATGCGAAAGTAACCTATCCTGGCGATGGCAGATATAATTCAGTAATCAAAAACATTACTATTAATGTTCCTGAGCCTAATGTAACGGCTAATGATGTTGTAATCAGGTATTCCGACAACGGCCCGTATAGGATACATGTGGCTGTTGACGGCAAGGCTGTTTCTGGCCAATATGTGACAATCAATTTCAACGGAAAAACATACAAACAGCTTACAAACAGTAATGGAGATGTGCTCTTTAAGATACCTGCCATAAAACCTAACACATATACTATTACAGCAAAATACAATGACGTTTCCATATCTAAAAAGATAAAGATTTCAAATATCATTGTAGTCAAAACCAAAAAGATCAAGAAATCCTCCAAAAAGGTCAAAATCAAGGTTAAATTAATGACTGTTAAAAACAAGTATCTCAAATCCAAGAAATTAACCTTGAAAATCAACGGCAAAAACATCAAGGCTAAAACCAACAGGAAAGGTGTTGCAGTTTTCAAACTCAAAAAGAGCATTGTCAAAAAACTTAAGGCGGGCAAGAGATACAAAGTCAAGGTTTCATTCGGAAAAGATGCCGTAACCAAAAAAATCAAAATTCGAAGATAGAGATTTTCCACTCTATCACCCTTCTTTTTTTTTAAGTGAAAAAATGAACTGTTCTAATTACTGTTGATTTTTCTTATTTTACATTTTTATGTCCCGTTAATAATTTTTAGAGCCTATCTAGAACAAATACCTGATGTTGCAAAAACTAGGATGAAATGTTTGTAAATGATGTGAAAATCAGAAAAAAGCAAAAACGATAATGACTAATTTAGTATTAGCGGATTATTTACTAAAAAAGAAAAAGTAAGTAACTGGCCGAAGCCCGGTTACTTGACTGTGATTTTAACTTTCTTGGTGACTTTGTTGTAGTAATTGTTTCCTGCAAACTTGACTGTTGCCTTGTATGTTCCCCTTTTTTTCAGGTTTTTGATTTTAAAGACTGCCTTGCCTTTCTTGTTGGTTTTTGCATTATAGGTTTTACCCTTAATCTTTAAGGTGATTTTGACACTTTTGATTGGCCTTTCCATTGGCTTTCAATGTGACAGGGTATTTTTTGAATTTTTTAGCCTTTTTGAACTTTATATTTTTAGCAGCCAGCTTTGTCTTTTCCTTGTTGATTGTTATTTTAACTGTTCTTGAAACAGCCCCATAATTTAAATCGCCAAATTCAATCAAAAGATTCTTATTGCCTGCTTTTGCTGTTTTTAGGATTTTAGCAGTTAAAGTGATTGTTGCAATACCGTTAACATCAGTAGCTGCAGATCCAATGTTTTTGCCATTTATGATAACTATAATATATCTATATCCTTATTACTTATAAAACAATAATTGAATGAAATTAATTTTTTACATGAATATTGAAAAAAATAGTTAAATGTGAAAAAAAATAGTAGACATTTCATAGATTATCTTAAAAAAAAAAGAAAATATGTTATCAGTCCGCAAGGGTCCAATAACATCTTTTGGGAGAAACTATTGTTTCATCCTTTTTCAAATCTTTCATGATTTTGTCGACTTCCTTTTTGTCAACGCCAGATATTTCACTGACCTTTTTGGCATTCAACGGTTCATCGGAACTTCTGAATGCTTCTATTACTTTTTCCTTCTCATCCATGATATCACCTAAAATAGGTCTATAATTAATAATATGATCAGGAATGATATTTAAAATTCTTGAAAAGAAAAAAAGAAAAAAGAGTCAAAAAACTCTATAATTTTTTGAAGTTAAGCAAAGCGGACAATCCCCATCTAAAGATTATGACACCGGACGCTCCGCCTTTCATGGAATATTGTGCATCCTTAAATAGTGCCTTATATGATAACTTTTTGATGTTTGAATCGGATTTATAGCTTTGCAAACCGGTCCATATCTGAGCACCATTGGATTTTTTTACAAATGCCTTGGTGGTCTTTTTAATCCACTTATCGCCCGCATGATAATTTCCTTTGTAAACCATCGGAACAATTACATCCAGATGCTTGGACATTGTGGAAATGTCCTGAGCGTAATAATATTTCATGCCGCTCGGTTCAGGCATTACCGCCGAAGATACGATTATTCCAGGTCGCACATCCCTAATGGAGGAACTTGCTTTTTCAATAAAGTAATTGACAGCCTTGACTGCATTTTTATATTTATATGCATTTCCCGGAAATCTGGTATAGTCGAAGTGTATTCCGTCAACCTCTTTGAACTTGGCATAATATTTGGATTTCTTGATTACCTTATTCATTTGTTTATAGTTAAAATGGCCTTTTTTATTGCAGGGAAGAACATATCCCCCATTATAGAATGCACAAATCCACATGTGAACTTTCATTCCATACTTATGCGCCTTTTTAATCCATTTTAAAACGGCTGCTTTTCCATGCTTCTTAAAGACTGTATGAAGAAGGAATATGTGTTTTGTTCCTTTTTTGGCAAGCTTTTTAAGGTTAACTTTCTTCATGTCCCACTGGTTAACCCAATAGCCGTGTCCCTTATCCAATTTGGATTTGACAACTATTGTGGATGTGCCGGATGATGCCACATATTGCCCAGTTGCAGAGAAATAATAATAAATAAGGTTTTCCCCTTTTTTAAGGGACAGATAAAACTTTGCAATACCCTTAGAATCGGTTTTTGCACTGTAGGTTTTGCCGTTCACCTTGATTTTAACGGTCTTTCCTGAAATAGGATTGCCATAAACGTCAACCAATTTCAGATGGAAAACTGACTTGACACCTTCACAGTGATTGTTGGTTTTATCAATGAGATTTAAGGAAGTCTTGATATCTGATTTTACGGTGATTGTTAAAGTTCCGTTGGATGAGGTGTAATTGTCATCCCCATCAAAGAAATAGGAAACCCAATATGTTCCAGTCACCAGTTTAAAATCGAAAATCGCTTCTCCTTTTGAATCTGTTGTTTTATTATACTTTACATTATCCAAAATTATTGTAATCGGTTTATCTGCTAAAGCACTCCCATTGGAAGTCAGCTTAACCGTAAAAGTATCCTTATAATCAGTATAAGATGTTTTATCACTAGCAGAAATCTCTGTTGAGGACTTATTCCCTTCATCAGAGATTGGAGTATTCTCCACTGAGGATAACTCATCAAAATCCTCATCAACTGCAGTTAAATTATCACAAGTGACATTTTCACTTGCCGATATTACAGAAACAGATAAAAATAATGTTAAAAGAATAATAAAACTGAATATTATTCTATTTTTCATGTATTCACATCCTTTTAATAAATTATATTTTTCGAGTATTTAAAGGTTGTGCTACATGAATTTGTCTTCAAAATCCATTAAAGTGGCCAAAAGAAAATGGTCCAGACAGTCAATGGTTTCATCATAGATATCATCAGGCACATCCCAATATGCAGATGCTATACTGCCTGCAATTGCTGCCTGCGTATCTGCATCACCGCCAAGAGAAACAGCATTTCTGATGGTGTCTTCAAAGTCATCGGCCTCCAAAAAGCATATTATGGACTCCGGGACACTTCCCTTGCAGGATATGTCAAATTCATAGCTTGGTCGAATCTCATCCAGAGACAAGGACAAATTATAGTCATATCTCAATTCAACATGGTCCCTGATTTCATCCTTGCTTGCGCCGACTCTTGCAAGATAGATTGCATCGGATGTTGCTAGCGCACCGATTACCCCATCCGCATGGTTGTGGGTTACAACAGCTGAAGTTTTAGCCAACTCCTGAGCTTCCTCCAGAGAACCGGCTACCCATGCACAGGGTGAAACCCTCATAGCAGACCCGTTTGCCCAGCTTCCGTAAGGTTCTGGAGATTCCTGTTTCAACCAGTGATAAAACC
This sequence comes from uncultured Methanobrevibacter sp., assembly GCA_902777885.1. Taxonomy (GTDB): domain Archaea; phylum Methanobacteriota; class Methanobacteria; order Methanobacteriales; family Methanobacteriaceae; genus Methanocatella. The sequence continues at coordinate 3,257 of CACYVR010000011.1, read as the reverse complement.
TGCCCCCATAACCTGCATTCGGATACCTCTTTCCAAAATATTTAAGATTTTTAATCAATACATCCTTGGAAGTCTTGTCTTCACATAACCATTTTGCAATAGCCAGTGTCATTACGGTATCGTCCGTAAATTGAGAATAATGGCTAAACAGATTAAATTCCTTTGTCTTGATGGGTCTGTGCTCATAAACGGACCCGATCACATCTCCACTAATTGCACCAATAATTCCTTTCATGACTATAGATTTGATTTTAATATATTAATAAGATATTGTCACCCTATTGGAAAATTGTTTTAAGTGTGTAAAATTGATTTCACTCCGCAATATTTACTTGAGCTGAAAATATTGCTTCTATCTTGTCAAATTGTTCTTGAATCAAAGCAAAAATGTATATAAGATGAGATTAAAACCTAATTGTGATAATACCAGCTATTATCAGAAAAACAAAGAAATTTCTATACTGTATTTTCTCCAAGTCATAGAAAATTCATTTCCTTGATAAGATAATTCAAACATGTTACTTTGTTATATAGAAATTTCGACTGCTTAAAAAACAAGCATAAAAACTGTATTAATACCGAAAAATGATTCCGGAGAAATCTGGAATCATTAAAAAATTAACTGATTTTTCGAATTAAACTCTAAAACAACCTCACGAACCTTTATATTTTTCAAAAAACATTTGAGTATTACTCCCAGTCAATCGGAGTAATATTTACTTGAAAAAAATTAAAAGCTTATTTAGTAGTAATGCAATATACAAACATAGTGATTAAAATGAGCTGTTGGAAGTATTGGCCTAAAATCGAAGAAATTGCAAATAAACTAGAAAATTATGGTATCGACTCTTTAAATGACTTGTCTTCCCTAAATGATGTTGATTTAGGTGAAATAACCAAATTATTGGACGAAATTGAGGTTATTGCACATGATGAGACAATAGATTTTGATTCGGCGAAACACATTCTGGACGATGAGAAAATGAACCGGTGCCAGACTGGAAACAAGCAATGCAATGGAGATAATCAAATCCGATGACCCTAAGGCAACCCTTGACACATTTCACTTCTATGAAAGATATCAGGGTTTGCTTACCAATGAATCCAAACTTGCCCACTGGCATGACGACAAGACCTTCGTTTTTGTAGGAAGCGGCCCACTGCCTTTGACACTGATACTCTTTAGGGAAAAATTCGGATGCAAATGCATAGGCATTGAAATACAGGAGGAAGTGGCTGAACTGTCCAGGGAAGTTATCCAGAAATTGGGCCTTGATGACGGCATTGAAATCATGGTCGGGGATGAAACACTGCTCAAGGACATTGACTTTGACATTCTGATGGTTGCAGCATTTGCCGAACCTAAAGAAAGGGTATTTGCAAACGTCTGGGAAATTGTTGATGAAAAAACACCAGTTCTGGTTAGAACATACAGTGGTATGAGAGCAATCCTTTATGCCCCATTAACAGACACAATCCTTAGAGGATTCCACAAAGAGATAATGCTGCTCCCAATAGGAAATTCAAACAATACAAGCGTATTGCTGAGAAAAGTAATCTAAAAAATTTCTTTTCCTTTTT
>CACYVR010000011.1:0-1635 GCA_902777885.1 uncultured Methanobrevibacter sp. | reverse complement strand
TAGGAAGTACAATCTATTATTAGAGTTAATTAACTTTTTGGTTGTGTTTTTTATGGTTTTGAGAGAGGATAAAATTGGTCAGCAATTATTAGTTCCTTTGGACTTAAGAGATTTGATTCCAAAAGATCATCCGTGTTATTTTATTCAAAATGTTGTTGATCAAATGGATTTTTCGAAAGTCGATGCAAATTATTGTTACAAAGCAGGCAAGCCTGCTTATTCTCGTAAAATGTTATTGAGACTTGTTTTAATGGGTGCTTTTGATGGAGGATTATCTGGAAGAGAAGTAGCTGCAAAAGCAGCTACAGATGTTAGTTACATGTACTTAGCAGGCATGGAAAAACCAGATTTCNNATTAATGGCAAAAGAATTAGATTTAGTAAAACTCAAACACATAGCAATTGATGGAACAAAAATCAAAGCCAAAGCATCCATAAATAATTTAACCAATCAGGAACAAATAGATTTACTCAAAGACATCTTAAAAAAGAGTATTGAACTTGATGAAGAAGAAGATGAAATTCTCGGAGACGAATCAGGGAATTCTGTTCCAAAAGAATTAATTGACAAAAAATCCTTTGAAGAAATCTACAAAAAAGTAACTGAAAGTACAAAAGGAGATAGAAACGAATTCAAACTACCAGAAAGTCGAAAAAATCGATTCAGAACTAAAAAAGACAACAAACGATGTAATCAGCATAAACGACCCTGAATCACGATGGATGCTTAATAAAAAAAGCAAATGGGAATTTGATTACAATTTACAAATAGGAGTAGACGAATACAAAGGAATAATCGTATCATCATCACTCACACAAAATCCAACAGACGTATTCGAACTAATACCTCAAATAGAACAAATAAAAGAAACATTTGGTGCTTTAGCACCAAATACACAAATTTCAGCCGACAACGGCTACTCAACAAACGAAAACATAGACTATCTAGTAGAAAACCACCTAGATGGCTACATATCCACACGAAAACTCTCAAGAAAACTCAAAAAAATCAATAAAAAAGATAAACCATTTGGAAAAGACAAATTCATCTTCGATCATGAAAAAAACACATATATCTGCCCTATGGGTCAGATACTTGAAAACCAAAAAAGTTACAAAAACAACTCACGAATAGCATACTGGACAAACAACTGCAAAACATGCCCAAAACACCAAGAATGCTGTGGAAAAAGATACAATAGAATCATAACCGATTATGGAAATCCAAATAAAATAAAAATGCTCAGAAAAATGGAAACAGATTGGGCTCAAGAAATCTACAAAAAACGATCAAAAACAGCAGAATGGCCATTTGGAAATATAAAACAAAATCTAAAAGTAACAGAATTCAACACAACTGGACTAAAAAGAACACAAACAGAAGCAAAATTACTCGCAATATCACACAATTTAAAACGAATATACAACGAAACAATACAAAACGAACTCATACACCAAAACAACAAACAAAATACCTGAAAATAATAAAAATTAATGCAAAAAAATTTTTAAAAAATAATTAATTTTGAGTCGCCCTCTTTTTTTAAAAATAAAATATAGCTATTAAAGTGATGGGCTTCAATAGCTATTGTAGACAGTAAATGAAACCTACATGAACATCATATAACTCTCATTT